>DATDFI010000072.1:0-7298 GCA_036522695.1 Bacteroidia bacterium
ATTGGTCGGCCGCAGAGGCTGCAGGAAAAGGAACGGATACGCTTTCTTATAAAGAAATCTGCAAACAGGTAAATGAGTTGTTCCACGCGGCTGTTGAGCGAAGGCTGGTGTCTGATGTTCCTTTTGGAGCTTTTTTATCGGGAGGCATCGACTCCAGTGCGGTGGTGGCGGCCATGAGCAGGGTGGCGCGTTCAAGGGTGGAGACTTTTTCCGTAACGTTTGATGAGAGTGAATTCAGCGAAGCGAAATACGCCCGGATGATCGCTGAGAAGTTCGGAACCAGCCACCATGAAATAAAATTGAACCTGCCGGATTTCCTGGAGGAACTGCCCGCTGCGTTGATGGCCATGGACCATCCCAGTGGAGACGGGCCCAACACATACGTAGTTTCTAAAGCAACAAAAAGAGCCGGTGTCACCATGGCGCTTTCAGGTTTAGGAGGTGATGAGTTGTTTGCGGGTTATGATGTTTTCAAACGCATGGCCGAATTGCAAAAGAAGTCCTGGCTTAATGCCGTCCCTGCGTTTGGAAGAAGGGCCGCAGGATCATTTTTAAGAAAGATAAGGCCTGGCATCCCTTCTGAAAAGAAATCTGCCTTGCTTGCGCTCGATAAGATCTCATTTGATACAGCTTACCCGCTTACCCGCCAGGTGATGTTGGATGATCGGGTCAAAAATATTTTAAAAGAGACTCCCGCTTCAAATAAAGTCAAAGCGATCATTTCGGGCTTAAAGAAGCCGGATGCACAAAGCCTGCTGAGCAAGGTTTCTCTTGCGGAGATGGATACCTATATGCAAAATGTTCTGCTTCGCGATACCGACCAGATGAGCATGGCTCATGCGCTCGAAGTGCGCGTTCCTTTTCTCGATTACAAACTCGTTGAATTTGTTTTGAGTGTGCCGGATAAATTCAAGTACCCGCACACACCCAAGAAATTATTGATCGATGCGATGGATGGCGCTTTGCCGGTGGAGATCATCGACAGGCCCAAGATGGGTTTCACATTGCCTTTTAAGGAATGGATGAAAAGGGAACTCAAAGGTTTTTGCGAGGAGAAAATAAAAGCACTATCAGGAAGGAGTTGCTTCAATCAAAATGAGGTGATGCAATTGTGGGAAAACTTTTTGAAAAGCGATCCTGCCGTTGCATGGTCATCCATATGGTACCTTGTTGTATTGGAGCATTGGTTGCAACTGAACGGAATTAATGAGTAAAAGGAAGATACTCGTATTCATCGATTGGTTCCGCCCGGGATTTCGTGCGGGCGGGCCCGTGCAATCCTGCGTGAACCTTATCGATCACCTGAAAAGTGAATTTGATTTTTCTGTGATCACTTCGGATACGGATTATATGGAGGATAAACCCTATGCCGGAATTAAGAGCGATGAGTGGATCGTGCGCGAGGATGGAGTGAGGGTTTATTATTTTTCGAAAGGAGAGCTTAACCGCGCGAACATGGAGGCGCTCATTGAAAAGGAAAAATTCGATGTGGCTTACCTGAACGGGATGTTCTCGAAAACATTTACGCTGCTCCCTCTTCGTATCCTGAAGAAGAAGAAAAAGGGGAAGATCATAGTTGCCGTACGAGGCATGCTGGCTCCTTCGGCATTGGAGATAAAGGCCTGGAAAAAAAGGATATTCCTTTCGTATGCGAAACTAACGGGAATTTATTCGGGTGTGAAGTTCCAATCTACGAGCGGGCAGGAATCAAAGGATATTCTGAAAATATTCCGCAATGCGGATATTCTTACAGCTCCCAATCTTCCTGAAAAAGTGAGTGCCGGCCGCACCGGGCAAAGGGAGAAGAGGAGAGGCGAGCTGAGCGTGGTGAATATTGCCCGCATTGCCCCCGAAAAAAATCTTTTATTCGCATTGCAGGTGCTTGAAAAAGTCAAGGCCAATGTGGAATTCGATTTTTATGGACCTATTTACGACAAGGAATACTGGAAGCAATGCCGTGAGCAGATAAAAAAGATTCCAGCCAATGTCAGGGTGAATTATAAAGGCGTGCTGGATGCCTCGAAGGTTTCCGAAACACTTTCGCAGTGTCACTACATGTTCATGCCCACGCGGGGGGAGAATTTCGGACACGTCATCCTTCAATCGTTCATGGCCGGCACACCGGTCATCATAAGCGATCAAACCCCTTGGAGGGAATTAAAGGAAAAGGGCATCGGCCACGATCTGCCCCTTTCCGATCAAGATCAGTTCGCTGCAGTGCTCGATCAGTGCGCGGCATTGTCCCGTGAGGAATTTGATGCTATTTCAGAAGGAGTTTATGCCTACGCAAAAGGGGAGCAGGAGAACGTACAGGCTTCAATTGAAAAATACCGCCAGCTTTTTTCATAAATGGAAACACAATTCATCTGGCACCGCATGCCTTTTTTCAGGCTGCTCATCCCTTTCCTGGGAGGGATCATTTTCCAGATCTACCTGCAAACGGATATCCCTTTCACTTTTGGAACGATCTGTATTCTCGGTTTGCTGCTGATATTTGTCGCCTATTTTAAACCCATCGCGCTTTCGTATCGCTTACGGTTCATATTCGGAAGTTTACTTACCTGTTTGCTTTTTCTGTCGGGCATATACCTGGTCACGCTAAAAACAGAAAAGAGGGATACGAGCGAGTTCAGTAATATCAACGAGAAGGACGGATTTTACTACGTGCGCCTGCGTGAACCCTACCTGGAAAAAGAGCGATCGCTTAAAGTGGTGATGGATGTGCTGGCGGTGAAAAAGGACGGGACATGGGTCTCGTCAACAGGAAAAGCAATGTTCTATATAGCAAAGGACAGTTTGTCTGAGCAGCTGCGTTACGGTGATTGTATGGTGGTGAAAACATCATTCACGGAGGTGCCGCCTCCTAAAAATCCCAGTGAGTTCAATTACAAACAATATTTATACTTCCATAATATTTACAGGCAGGCGTATGTGCGCGCTGGAGATTGGAGATCGACAGGAGAAAATTCGGGTAATACTTTATTGCGTTGGTCCTATTCATTGCGTGATGAATTGCTGCTGGTTTTGCAAGAGTGCGGGTTAACAGGGGAGGAGTACAGCGTAACAGCAGCTTTAGTGCTCGGTTACGAGGATAAACTCGATCCGGATATCATTAGCGCATATTCGAGCACAGGCGCCCTGCATGTGCTTTCCGTTTCGGGATTACATGTGGGCATTATTTATTTTGTTTTCAACTTTATCTTTTCTTTCCTCGATAAACGGAAGCGGGGACATATCACCAAAACTTTTTTGCTCCTTTTCGTGATATGGTTCTATGCCACGCTGTCGGGCTTATCACCATCGGTGCTGCGCTCGGCCGCTATGTTCACCTTTATTATTGTAGGCAAAGGATTCCGCCTGTCGACTGATATTTTCAATACGCTGGCGGTTTCCTGTTTTGTTTTGTTGATGTTCGATCCTTACCTGGTGATGGAGGTTGGGTTCCAGCTTTCGTTCCTCGCAGTGTTCGGCATTATTTTCATCCAGCCGCGACTGTATGACCTGTGGAGGCCTACAACCAGGGTGATGGATTGGATATGGGCGCTCACCACGGTTTCGCTGGCGGCACAGTTGATCACTTTCCCGCTTGGATTGCTTTACTTTCACCAGTTCCCGAATTTATTCCTGTTCTCCAACCTGGTGGTGATCCCTGTTTCCACCATCCTGCTTTACCTCGGCATACTTTTATTTTTTGTCTGGAAGATCGCTTTCCTCGGTCCGCTGGTGGCCAAAGGTCTATGGCTTTCGGTTTGGTTGCTGAACCATTCGGTTAAATTCATGGAAACTTTACCATATGCGATGATACAAGGCATCACCATTTCCATTTTGGAGACCTGGCTTATTTACGGGATGATCGCATTCATTGCGGCATTTCTTTTTAACCGCAAAAGAAAATATCTTTTGATGGCCCTGGCCTCGCTCGCTATTGTCCTTAGTGTACAAGCCGTGCAAAATCATTTTGAATTAAGACAAAAGCGTTTGATCGTTTACAGTACACCACACTCCACGGCCATTGACCTTCTGGTTGGGAAGAAAAATTATTTCATCGCAGATTCTTCCTTTATACAAAACAAAAGCCGCATGCTTTTTCATGTAAAGCACAACTGGTGGGATTCGGGCTTGAATGAACAGGTGCTGATCGCGAGGACCGGCTCCATGCGGGTGAACGAAAATGCGTTGGCGGTAAAGGATCATTTCATTCACTTTTATGATAAAACGATATTGATCGCTGACAGTGATTTTAAATTCGTTGAAAATGCGGGAGCGAAACTTAAAGTGGATTACCTGCTCGTATGCGCTGCTCCGAAATGGAAGCTGGAGAAATTATTATCGGCAATTGAGCCTAAGCAGGTGATCTTCGATAATTCGAACCCTGCCTGGAAAGTAAAGGAATGGAAAAGCATCTGCGAAAAGAATAATGTACCAAGCTATGACACCAATGTGCAGGGCGCATTTGTGGTGGAACTGTAGATCATAACGTTCCGGGCTTCGCCCGGAATGACAGTTAACGGAAGAATTCTTTCATTACATGCCCGTTGGAGTGAGGCATGCGAAGGCCGAGCAATTCGGCAATGGTGGCAGTGATGTCTACCTGCGTGTAGCGTGTAGAAACGAAAGTGTTGGTTTTAAAATCGGGTCCGGCTGCGAATAAATTGATGTGGCGGCATCCATCGCAATTATCACCGTGCGTGATGAAACCGAGCGGAACCGAATCGAGATGGCGGCCATGATCGTTGGTCATAAAAATGGTGGTGGTGCCTGCATAGGCTGGATCGCTTTGAATAAAATCCCATACCTGTTTCATGTAAATATCCGTTTGGCGAATGCCCTGGATGTAACCCGGCCAGTCGTTCGCATGACCTGCCGCATCTGGCTGTTTGAAATTTACCAGTAATAAATTGGGATGATAGCTTTGTAATACATCCATGAGGATGCGGAAGGTGGTGGTGTCCTCGCGATAACCGGTGTAAAAACCATTCACCCCGCAATTGGTACGTGCTAAAAATTTATCGTGGTAAGCCGGGTCGGTGCAGTTGGCCAATACTTCAAGTTTGTCTTTGGTTGAGATCACCCAGGCGCGATTACTTTGCGCTCCGGTTTTTTCGAGCCAGTATTGGAAAATGGAAGGATTCTCAGGCAATTGCTGGCCTGCATTATTAAGATTATCAAAGTAACCGGTGGTGATGGCGGAATGCCCGTTAACGGTATTGGTCACTCCATCATTATAAAAACTGGTGCAGAACACTCCCTGGTTCACGATAGAAGCGAGGTTGGGAATGTATTGATGTGTTGGGTCACCCCAGGTCTCGGAATAACGCGGACCATCGATCATGAAAATGATCACGTTCTTGGTTTTGTACGAAACGGTGGGTTTATCTACATGACAGGTGATGCAGGAAAGGGCCGCTGCGGCAAGAGTGAATGTGATCCGTATTTTATTTTTCTTGTTCACCTGTTCTTCCAAAGATAGTTAATTTTGACAGCGTTCACAAGGTAAAGACGCTCAAAAGCGCAGTTAGGTTGTCCGGCATATGAAATTCAACAAAGGCGATAAAGTTAGGTTCCTCAACGAAGAGGGCAGCGGCACTGTTGTAAGTGCGGATGGTAAGCGCGTGAAGGTGCTTACGGCCGAAGGCATGGAGATCGTGTACGATGCTTCACAACTCGTGCATGCCGATGTGAACAAGATAAGAACGGAGCACAACGTTGAAAACGTGAAGAAGAAGACGAAAGATGCTGCGCCCGTTAACGAGGAGGCGGAGGAAGAGGAAGCCCCTGGAGGAAATGCCGATGGGATCTATTTGCTTCTCACACCCATTGATGAGAACAGGTTGATGGAATGCGATATAGAGATCGGTTTGGTGAATAATACGGATTATGATATCATTTATTCCTACTCCTATAAATATGAAAAGGATTTTGTGGCGATGTGTAACGGTGCGGCCGAAGAAGGATCGGTAACACACCTCGACACGATCGTGCGTATGCGCATGGATGAATATGCAACAGTGAAGCTGGATATCATTTTTTTTAAGAATATGCCTTATGAGCCGCTGGAGCCGGTGAGCGAGATCATCCGCCTCAAAACGGTGAAATTTTACAAGCCCAATACCTGGCAGCGGAATGTTTTTTCGGAGAAACTGGCACACCTGGTCCCGGTTTGCCTGTTTGATGATGCGGTGGAAGAGAAAAAAGAACTGGATGTTAACCTGCAAAAAAAAGTGGCTGAGTTCATGTCGCGCAAGCGGGATGACGGGAAGAACATTTCACGCTCGCATGATTTTTATGCGAAGCAGATGGAGAAGGAGGTGGACCTGCACCTGGAAGAGTTGGTCGATAATGTTTCGGGCATGAGCAATTCGGACAAACTCAATTACCAGTTGAATCATTTCAGGCGTGAGTTGGAAAGTGCGTTGGCGGGAAATATCCGCAAGATCGTTTTCATCCACGGTGTTGGGAGCGGAAAGTTAAAGGCGGAGATCTGTAATATCTTAGATACTTATCATTTGAGGTATCATGATGCTTCGTTCAGGAAATACGGATTCGGTGCAACGGAGGTGATATTGAAGTGACCTTCCGGGTTGAGATGCATATGGGTAGATCCATATGATTAAATTCATAACGGAATAAAAGGCCTCCTGGCATTTTTTCTTTTACTTTTATTTTCTCAATCCAACATTTATGACCGGGAACATCCATTGCCCTAAATGCAATTCAGATCTCACATATCCCGACCGGGACAAAATGGTGTGCACGCAATGTTTCCATGAATGGATGGCCGATGAGGAAAATGTGGAAGCGGCCGGCCCGGACAAGATCCTTGATGCGAATGGAAATGAACTGAAGGATGGAGATTCGGTAACGGTAATAAAAGACCTTCCTGTTAAAGGATCATCGAAAGCCATTAAGGCCGGTACAAAAGTGAAGAACATAAAACTGGTGGAAGGCGATCATAATATTTCCTGCAAGGTGGATGGCTTTGGCGCGGTGGGTCTGAAATCTCAATTCGTTAAAAAGGCATAAGGGCCTTTTGCAACCTTTTCCCTCTTTTAAGTATCTTTACACTCGCAGAACGTTCTATCGCTCTTTAAATTATTGAAGGGAGGAAAGTCCGGGCAACGCAGGGCATCCCGCTTCCTAACGGGAAGGTGGTGGCGAAAGCTGCTAACGGAGAGGGCTACAGAAAATAACTATCCGGACGGAAACGTTTGGACAAAGGTGAAAACGTGAGGTAAGAGCTCACGCTGCGTGGTGGCAACATCATGCTGGAGTAACCCCCGGGAGTTGAAAGGTCAAAT
>DATDFI010000073.1:0-2656 GCA_036522695.1 Bacteroidia bacterium
GGAGCGGGGATAACGTTCGCGATCACCATCATTCTTCATTTTGCGGGATTGCCTTTTTACATCACCGGGCATTTTGTGCTTCCCTGGCTGGTGGCCATGATGGCCAACAACTCCCTCAACAAACCGAAAAAATGAAAGTCCGTTCACTTTTCATTTTTATTTCCTTCAGCCTTTGTGCACAGGCAAACACCTCTCTTTCGTTTATCGAAAACAAGGGCCAGGTCCGCGACACCGAAGGCAAAACACGGAGCGATATTCTTTTTTACACCGACTTGGGAGGAAAGCGCATTTATTTCATGAGGGACATGATCAGCGCGGTGACCGCGGAAAAGAAAAAGCCGGGTGAAAAAAACATTTTGTTTACGCGCATGGATGCGGGCCTGGAGGGAACAAATCCCGTTTGCGCGCCTGTAGGAGACGATGAGCACAGCTCCTACAACAATTATTATTTGCCGAACGGCAGCATCATGCAGGTGCGTGAATTTTCCAGGATCGTTTATCACGATCTTTTCCCGGGCACCGATCTTATTTTTTATGATAATGGCGATCATCGCCTTTCCTACGATTATTTTTCGGGCGGCAAAAAATTACAGGCACGGGAAATTTTAAAGGAAGAGAACCTGTTGAGTTCCTGCTTGCCCTGGAGCACCTATTATGGCGGCAGCGGCAACGATGAAGGCTGGGGCATCACGGCAGACGCGAACAATAATTCGTACACCACAGGTTACACCTACAGCATCGATTTCCCGGTGAGCGCTGGAAGCTTCCAGGATACCGTGTGCGGGAATTATGATGCCTTCGTAATAAAAATGGATTCCTGCGGCAACCGGCAATGGACCACTTTCCTTGGAAGCAGCGGGAATGATTTCGGGCAAAAGATCTGCATGAACGGGAACAGGATCGTGGCTGGTGGTTATACTTCCGGAACGGATTTCCCGGTGAGCAATAATGCCTGGCAATTGAACAACAATGGGAGTTACGATGCTTTTTTATTTGAGCTGAACAGTGCGGGGGCGCGTGTGTGGGCCACTTATTTTGGAGGCAGCGGTGGAGAGCTGGGGCTGAGTGTATGCACCGACATGAATAAAAATATTTTTTTGGGCGGAAGCACCTCCAGCACCGACATGCCCGTGCAAAATGCATTTCAGAATTCGAGCGGAGGGCCGCTGGATGCCTTCATCGCAAAATTTGATTCGAACGGAACAAGAAGATGGTCCACTTATTTTGGAGGCAGCAGCAGCGAGGACGTGCACAGTATGACAGCGGATAATTCGGGCGATCTTGTGGCCGCTGGCGGTACATTCAGCAACGACATGCCGGTTAGCACAGGCGCTTTTCAAATGAGCAATAATGGCGTGCAGGACGGCTATTTGCTCAAACTGGACTCGACCGGGTCCCGTATCTTCTCCACGTATTTCGGGGGCACAGGCAACGAAGATGCGTACGGCATTTGCACCGATGCCCAAAAGAATATTTACATCTGCGGGTACACCAACAGCAGCGATATGCCGGTGACCAATGGAGCTTATCAAAGTACGGCCAATACGGGGGATGAGATTTACATAGCTGCATTCACACCTGCAGGCGCACAATTGTGGTGCACGTATTTCGGTGGGTCGGGAATGGATGATGTATACGCGATGAGCACCGATCATAACGGGCATTTTTATGTCCTTGCTTCCACCCAGAGCAACGACATTCCCATTATCGGAACACCGGTGCAGGCATCAATAGCCGGTATGTACGATGCTTTTATCCTGAAGATCTCTTCTTCGGGCCAACCCCTGTGGTCCACTTATTTCGGAGGGAACTCCGATGAAGGCGCTTACGATATTTTTTCGGGCCCCGCTATGCGCCTGTTCATCACCGGCTATACCAACAGTTTTAATTTCCCGGTCACTTTCGGATCGTACCAGCAAAATAACAATGGCCCCGAAGACGCTTTTATCACCTCACTTGACGGGAGCTTTGACATTACCGTAGGAACAAATCAACAACACGACAACAGTGATGTTTCGGTATATCCTAACCCTGCTGCAGAAGGTCTTTTCATTCATATGCCGGGGATTTCGACCGGAGAAATTTCTATTACAGTAATGGATATAAGCGGCCGCGAAGTGAAACAAAGCGAGGTACATGCAAATGGCGGTCCTGTCTTATCCTATAGCGTAACAGATCTCGTCCCGGGGCTTTATACCTTATATATAAGAGTAAAAAACACCGTGTACACAAAAAAGCTAGCGATTTGCAGGTAAAATAACCCCGCTGAAGACCAGCCGCTTAGCTTATTAAAGCAAAGATCTTTGAATAAAATCTTGTGGGTCATTAAACTTTCATAGGGCCTGCTCGTCTTAACACTGAAAAACGAAAACAACCCTTTCCCGAAGGGATTCCTTCGGAACAAAACAAAAAAATAAAAAAGATGAAAACCACCGTAAAATTTATTTTCAGGAGCATGCTTGTACTTACCGCAGTAGCCGTAGTGGTAACAGGATGCCGCAAGAAAAAAGAAGAGGATAATGATACCGGCTCTGCCAGCGACAATGCTTTTGCAGAAGCATCATACAACGACATGAGCACCATCGGTGACCAGGCCTCCACGGGCACCATGAGCACCTTCCGCAACGGGAATGATGAAGGCAGCCTGCTGAGCGCT
>DATDFI010000074.1:0-3378 GCA_036522695.1 Bacteroidia bacterium
ATATGATACGCGGTCAGAAAAGTGGTCAGGCCCACACTTCGTATCTTACTCGCTGGGATCTCATTCAGTTTTTGAAGTTCGAGCGCGGCTTCAATGAGCGATTGTGAATGCACTTCCGAATTATAATTTTTAAGGATGCACCTGGGGATAAGATCAAAGTGATCTTTACGCCAATCGTAATCCAGTTCCATCCCGAATTCTTTTTGAAATCCCTTATTTCCTTCAAAGATGCTGATGGGCCCGGTCATGTCGTTCTTCGCCAGGAAAACAGCATTCACGCAGCCCATGGCCACCATCGAAGAGAGAAAGCCCTTCCATTCATAAGTGTATGACGCGCGACAACTTACAAGCGGGTTAAAAGTGCAGCCGGCAATGGCGATCGCGTGCGCGGTTTGTTCTTCCGTAAGCCGCATGAGCCGCGCGCAAGCTGCCGTAAGCGAGTAGGCGAGCAACAGGGTGTGGTCAAATCCTTTTAGCATTACCGGGATCTCTTTCACCAGCCTGCATTCGATCTCGTAGGCAATGGCCATGGCAGCCAGGAAATCCCGTCCGTTCCCATCATTACGCTGCGATACCGCTAACAATCCACCTATATTGTCACAGGGATGGCAGGTGGCTTCTTTTCCCAGGAAATTATCCATGAAATCGGGATAGCGGATGAGTGCAGTGTAAAATTGTGCCGCACGATCCACCGGCAGTTTGCCCAGCAATGGCACTGCACAATCACCACCATCGGATAAAGTGGCAAGTTGGGCCGATAATTTTTGCAGGGATGGTTTGTGCAGGCAATGGATCATCGATGCCAGCGAATCGAGCAGGTGCTTTTTCAGTTGTTCGATCGAAGAAGAAGGGACCTCACTGTATCTCCTGCTCAAGGCAAACTCCGCAATTCGAAAGGATTGAAGATTTTTTTTCGTCATTACTTGAAAAATAAGAACGGATCGACCGGGATAAATTTACAAATGGAGAAAAACGGTAATTCGATTTTCAAGCCAAAGGCCAACTTGTATCGCCAATCGCCCTTTTTCTTCTTTTGAATGCGGGAATTCAGGGCAGGCGGCCCGTGTGTGTGGAAGGAGGCCTCAGGAATTGCCGCAGGGCATCGGCAAGTGCAGCATAGTGCGGAAGCTCGTTGGCAATAAGCCATTGGTAGGCTTCTTCATCGTGCAGCGCTGAATTCGCTACGGCAGCGAGTATGGTGAATTTATTCGCAAGTAAAAAATTAAGAGCATCACCATCCCGTTGAATGGCATCGGCAAAAGCAGCGAATTCTTTGTGTTCGCCATTCGCTAGTTCCTCGTAAGCCGAATCATCATCATCCGCAAGGTATTTTACGAACAGTACCCACTCCTTGAATTTGAATTTTTCGAGCCATGCCAATGCGCCATCATCGCCATGAATGGCGGATGCAACAGCATTGATTGTATTGGGAGTGTAATTTACTTTTTGATCCATGGCGATGATCAGAATTTCACCAACATCCTCAAATTTACCAGCCGCCTGCTCAGGTAATTGGGAATGGCATAGGACCTGTCCGTCACGTCCTTCACCCACAGGTAGGAAATGGTATTGTTGGTGCCGAGGAGGTTGTACACTTCCATGCTCAGCCAGATGGATTCGAAACCTTTCCAGAATTTTTTTGTTTTTACCCAGGTCACGCTGTCTTCCGCAAGGGTTTTGTCCCATTTCGTTTTTTTACTCAGCAGGTCATACGAAAAACCAATGTCTACCCTCCGGTAAGGTGGCATGCGCAGCGTGTCCTTGTACCGGTTATAATCGGGAGGGCCAAAAGGAAGCCCGCTGCCAAAAATGAGGTTCATGTGCATCTTGCAGCGTTCAAAGTTGGGAATATAATCCTGGAAGAATAAACCGAAGTTCACGCGCTGGTCGGTGGGCCGGGGAATGAAACCGGGATGTTTGGTCACAGATCTTGCTACGGTATCATCGGTGGTGTACCCGGGAATGATGAGGTCGCCTTCCTTATTATAATTCAAAACGTAATAATCGTTCCTGATGTCTTCGCGCGTTTGCATCACCGACATGCTGATCCATGAATCGACACCCTTTACGAATTCACCGTTCACTTTCAGGTCGAGGCCTGTTGCATAGCCGTTCGCGCTGTTGGTGGCATAATAACGTATGCGGACGTTATCGATCTCGTAAGGGATGAGATTTTTCAGTTGTTTATAATACAGTTCCGAAATAAATTTGAAATTCCTCCCCCAGGCTACGAAATTAAGATCGCTTCCCAATACATAATGAATAGACGTTTGTGCTTTGATGTCCCGGTTGATGTTGCCATAAGGATCGCGCATCTCCCTGTAAAATGGCGGCTGGTAATAGTAGCCGCTGGCAGCTTTGAATAATATATCAACGAGTTTTTTCGGATTTTTTTTCTGGTGCCAGTGCGGTTTCCAGGCAAAGGTGGCACGAGGCCCGGTCACGAATTGTTGGTTAAGGTCCCAATAATTTCCGCGCATGCCTGCCGTGAGGGTGAATTCACCCGAATCTTTTTTCATTTTTCCCCATGAGGCCTGCACGTAACCCATGGCACGGTTCGAACTTAAACTGATCCTGTTCTTCACCACATCCTGGAGATCGATGGTATTGGGATTGCCCTGGGGGACCGAATAACCGGCCGAATCCGTCATCTTCCATTCATTCAGGTGATCGTTGATCTCTTCATGCTGTAATTTAACACCCCATTCATAAACCTGCGAGAATCTTTTCACCGTATCGGGCGCAAATATTTTTTTTCCTTTGTGCTCGGCATTGTAAACCGTTGCATCAAGATAGTTGCGTGCGTGTTCCAGAAAAGATCCCGAACCGATGTTGAATTTCACCTGTCCGAAACTGCTTTTCCCGAAATCAGTTTCCAGTTCATCGAGTGAATACTCGCCAAGGATGTCGTAGGTCTCACTTTCATTCGCGCGGTAGGCTGAAAAAATATATTTGAGGATAAGATCTTTATATGGTCCGCGTTTGTTGATGAATGAAAGTCCGCCAAGATAGGTCTGGTATCTGTCCGTTTCCTGCCCGTCAAAATAAACGGTGAGGCGCAAAGCCTGGTTCACCGTCCCGAAATCCGATTGCCGTGAAAGCGGAACAAGAAAATACTTATTGCCCGAGATGCTGGTAAGCAGGTCCACTTCCCATGATGAGCGGGAAAGCTCGCGCGACCAGGTGAGAAAAGATTGTACATCGTAAAAAGAAGGTTTGTAATCGCCTTTTGTGTCGAGGGTTTTTAAAACGTAACTGCTTGTTTTTTGCCGCGCACCTATGAGCCAGGTAAAATTATTGTGCGCGCCCTCAAAATGCAGTGTGCTGCCGAGCAAGCTGGTGGATACGGTAGCTGCGAATGAATCGGGCCTGCGGTAT
>DATDFI010000075.1:0-2237 GCA_036522695.1 Bacteroidia bacterium
ACGTGCGACATTCCCGGTTCGCAGGTAGCATAATAAAAAAGATTGGTTCCCCAGGTGATGAGCGCCAGCACGACCGCTGCAATGCTTCTCCTTATCCCGAAACGCAGGAGCAATCGCGACAAAAAATAAATTCCCAGGGCAAAATAAAAAAGCGAGGCCAATGAAACGCCCAGCTGGAATGCCTGTGAATACCCATCGGCATTAAGCCCGGAAAGATGTGTGAACAGGAGTGCAGCAAGAAAAAAAGGAAGTTGAAAAACCGAGACCCCGCAAAAATACTTATCGATCTTACGGCCGTCCACATCATAGGTATAATCGAAATATTCCTGCGGGGAGTAATGTGCCTTTTCATAGCTGTCCATGAATTTCCACTGGAGATCATGGTAAATGAAAACGGCAGGCAGGTAAGAGTAATACCCTTTGCCATCATAGGCGATTGCGTTCCGCCATGCATCGTGCTTCCATCGCCACTCCACAGCGGTTTTGAGCGCAAACAAAAAAAATATTAAAGCGATGAGGCGAGAGAAACGGAACATGCCGTACTATTCGGTGTCTTTGAAAAGATTGTATTTGAGAATGCAGTAGATGGCGCGGAAACCATCCCTCCACCCGATCTTTTTCCCCTCTTCGTAAGTGCGGCCGTAATAGGAGATCCCCACCTCGTAAATGCGAATGCCGGGTATGCGCGCGATGCGTGCCGTTACTTCCGGCTCAAAACCGAAACGCTTTTCCTGCAGCTTTATTCCCTGGATGATCTCCCTGCGGAAAAGTTTGTAGCAGGTTTCCATGTCCGTAAGGTTAAGGTTAGTGAGCATGTTGGACAGGAAGGTGAGAAATTTATTGCCGATGGTATGCCAGAAGAAAAGTATGCGATGGGGTTTGCCACCGAGAAAACGTGAGCCGTACACCACATCGGCAAAGCCGGAGATCACCGGGCGCAAAAGGATGTTGTACTCTTCGGGATCATACTCGAGATCGGCATCCTGTATCACAATGCAATCACCGGTGGCGAGCGATATTCCCTTATGTAACGCAGCACCCTTTCCCTGGTTCACTTCCTGGTTGAACAAACGTATCCCGGCAGATGCGTGATCGCCAATATATTTTTCTATCGCGCCTTTCGTATCATCGGTGGAGCAATCGTTCACAATAATGATCTCCTTTTGGATATCGTTCGACAGCTTTACTGCTATCACCTTATCGAGAATAAGATGAATGGTCCTTGCCTCATTATAAGCTGGTATAACGATAGATAACTTTCTGATCTCGGATTGCATGGAGCCCAAAAGTAAGGTTTTTCCCAGTACAGAGAAGCTTAATGCAAAGCGATGAAACGCACTTCAAGCTCGTCCATCATTAAAGGAGAATCCCCGAAATTCCAGAGGTAAACTTTCACCCGGTCTTGCGCACCGGCCTCGCGCGGAAATTCACAGGAAAACCGCAGCTCCTTCCATTCGCCTGGGTTAGAAACAAAGTCACGTACATTGCAGCATTGCCAGGAATAAACCTGTCCTCCCGGGTGCTCAAAAGAAATAACGCATCTCGCATCAAAATATTTTTCTAAGGCCTTTATCATCGCCTTCGCACTTACATGCACGATAGAGGGATCGGCATTTTTCAGGCTCACATCGAGTCCCCCGCTGTACATTCGCTCCTTGTCCACATAAGTCGAAAATCCATCCCGGTATCCCTCCCCTCGGTACTTCCCTTCAAAAGGCCCTTGTTGTTTCTCAAAATGTTCTATCGTATCGAATACCGACCGGTATTTTTCAAGGCCAACACGCTCGAGAACAAATGTGCTGTCGGGCAAGGTCTCCAACTCATGGACATTTTCATAAAGATGACGAGCACTCTTCGACACTATAAAAAGATCGGCCATCGTGTCGTGCAATGCAGCCACATTCAGGTCGGTGAGCCCATCCCTGGCACGGTAATAATCAATGGAAGTTTCATAATACAGTTCCGTACACAATAAGGAATTAACACCAGGGCTTTTTGTGCGGTATGAAACCAGGCGCTGTGCTATATTTTTTACATAGGCACATTCCTGCCATTCGTACAGGTAAATAAAATTGAATGCGTGAATAAAATCTATCATCGCCAATAATGTTATACTGCCAATGACCCATTTCCTCTTTGGAAAAAGAACCGCAAGGTGAACGAAAAGCAAAGCCATCATGGGATAAAAGAACAGAGCTGTGCGTGTTTGCAAAAATTTAGTGTGCAGCACATAGAAT
>DATDFI010000076.1:0-3007 GCA_036522695.1 Bacteroidia bacterium
ATCAAATGCCTGGGGCCATAACACCAGCCCCCCCACCACATGTGATGGGCCGAGATGACCAGGACATAAATAAGCGCCAGGGGCAAAAGGAAATTCCTTGATAATAATTTATCGGCCAGCACGCGCTTGAATTTGAACACAACCCCAAGCAGGATCAAGAGCATGGGCATGTAAAAAAATATCCCGCGATAAGGAGTGAACAGCAAATGCACCAGGGCCATTCCGGAAGGGTAACTGAACCCGAGCACCTTGTTCACTGCGGCAAAATCCTTGTGCGCTTCGTGATTATAGGCCAGGTCGAAAGCATTCCCGGTCAAAAGATGGTTATATAAAAGGAGAAGGAGCGCGAAAGGCAAAACCCCCAGCAGGAACACCATCGAATTGCGGGGAGAATGTTCTTTGACCCACACCTGCAATGGCCACAGCAAGAAAACAATTCCCACCGTGTATTCACTCATGAACGCAGCACCGGCAAATATCCCGGATAAAAAATAATTACGGTGAAATTTTAAAGCGATGTATGCCCCAAGAAGAAGCGCACCGGAAAACACATGCCCGAAAAAAGTCCCCGTATAGATAAAAATGAAGGACCCGTAAAACACCAGCATAGCGGAGATCACTACCGAAGAAGAAGCGCGATTCAATAGCGCATAACGGCTGGAAAGAAAAATGATGATGATGAATGGGATGCTTCCGCACAATATGTCACCGAGCAACAGAGCGGGTTTTATAGCGGTATCAAATTGCGGTGAAGTATGAATGATACCGATGGCGCTTAACGTCCAGTAAAATCCCGTGGTGACAAAAGTGGGCAGGGGAGCTTTATCGGAGTAATAATGCCCGTTGATCACGCTCTTGTCCATCGTGTGTTCCCCGAAGCTGTCGATGGCAAGTGTGCGGGAAGCGCTCAGGCTGAGCACAGGCAGCGCGCGGGAAACAGTATTGGCATTTGGACCCGTGTCGAGGTAAAGGCAGGAGAGAAGTATGTTGCAAAAGAAAAAGAGAAAAAGGAACCTGCGATCCATATTTCCTGTGATTTATTTCCTCTGTCGAACTGCTTCGTACAGGATGATGCCGGTAGCTACCGAAACATTCAGCGATGCGATCTCACCCATTAAAGGGATCTTTACCTTTGCATCCGAGCGTTTCAAATATTCTCCCGAGATCCCGTCCTCTTCCGATCCCATGATGATGGCGCTGGGCAAAGTGAGGTCGGCTTCGTAAACGAGTTTGTCGGTCTTTTCGGTGCAGGAAACGATCTGCAGCCCGCTTTCTTTGAAATAATCAAGCGTGTCTTTCAAATTGTCGGAACGGCAAACCGCAATTTTGTGAAGGGCCCCTGCCGAAGTTTTGATGGCATCCGAATTGATCTGTGCTGCACCACGCGATGGAATGATGATAGCATCAACGCCACTGCATTCGGCCGTACGCGCTATCGCCCCGAAGTTCCGCACATCGGTTATTCGATCAAGCACGAGCAGCAAGGGCGCTTTGCCGCTTTCAAAAAGTCCGGGTAAGATCTTTTCTATATCCTGGTAAGTAATGGTGGAAAGCAGGGCCACCACGCCCTGGTGATTGCGGTAACCTGCAATGCGGTTGATCTTTTCGCCCGGCACCACCTGGTACGGCACATTGTGGTCGCGCAACGTTTTCTGCAGCTCGAAAAAAAGTTCTCCTTTCAAACCCTTCTGCACAAAAACCTTTTCCAGCTCTTTCCCGGATATGACCGCTTCAATAACGGCCCTTATGCCGAATACAAAAGTGTTCTTGTCTTTCTTGTCGTTCAAGGCTGAAATGCTTTGACCGCAAAAGTAATGAAAAGGGGAGAGGAAGACCGATCAATTATCAATAAAAACCCGGCCCTGCCGCCAGCAATCCACTGCGCGGTACCAGCTGTCCTTGTACGAAGGATTTCGCTCGATGCGGTAATCATTATCGGTAAAAGGATTTGCGGTTTTGGTGAAGGAGAACGTGATGGAGTTGATGTTGGTTTCTTCGCCATACACCCAGGTTTCGCTGTTCGAACCCCGGTAAAGCACATTGGGCGGGCCATAGATCAGGTAAATGAGCCCCCGGTCCGTACGCCAGCCCTCAACGTATGAACTGAAAAATGTATTGGCATCCTGCACACGATTGTAAAATTTACGGATCAGCTCGCGCGCACGGTCAGCGCTGCCGGCACAGCTTACCCAAAAGCTGTCCACCGCCAGCTTTTTGTTCGGGTATGCATTCATCTTTTCCGATTCGCTGCGCGAAGTAATGTAGCGCAGGGGTGAGATCAGGTAATCGGTGCACCGCACATACGGGAAAACATCTTCATAACGGTAAATGGTCAAACCTTCTTTGCCTGTAGTATCGCTTTGGATGTGATAAAAGCCCTTGGCAGGAAAAACGAATCCATTCGTATCGCTCTCGTCCAACTGCAAAGTGAACAGGCTGTCGGCCTTGTAATCGAAGAGGCGGGGGTTGTAGATCGAAAATGGAGGAGGTGGAAGCGGGGCCTCGCGGTGATAATAACGAACGTATAATTTCCCGTTGCCTGCACGGCTGCGAATGCGGAAATGTTCATTCGAGCGCACGAAGTTTTTCATGGAAGGAAGTCCTGATGTGGTGAGCACCAAAAAATTCTGGCGGTTGCCGGTATTCGATTTATCGATGGTCATCCAGGTGGAACTTTCCTGGCGCCTGCGCATGTCGTATACTTTTACCTCGAGCACATAAGTGTTGGGCGATTTCGCTTTAAAATCTATTTCTCCAATGATGTCTTTCTCTGTCGGCTCTACATAAGTATCGGTCACTTTCACCGAACCGCTGTCCACCACTTCTTTCGATTCGTAAGCCGGCTTCAGCACGTAAGAAATACGAACGAGGCAGGCATATTCCTTCGAATCGGCATCGGCACGGGTGTAAAGTAATTCAGAGGAGTGAAGGCGAAAATGAAGCTGGGAAAGGTTGTCATCATAATGATAGACCGCAAACAAAGGATGCAGTGCTTTCTCGTCATTCT
>DATDFI010000077.1:0-2466 GCA_036522695.1 Bacteroidia bacterium
ACTCGCTGCCATTGTTCACCTCTCCAAATTTGCGATCAGCCCCTGGTTCAATCACCTCGACCTGGGTCATGTACTCATGGCGGTCTCGAGCTGGCTCTTTTACCACGGCATCAGCGGCAATCCCATAAAAAAGGGCAGCCGTAAAGCCGCCCTTCAATCATGACCGAAGATCCGCTATTCGATGATGATCTTTTTGCTTTCGCTTTGCTCCCCGCAAATTACCTTCATCAAATAGATCCCCTTTGAATAATTACTGAGATCAAAGCTGAATTTTTCTTCCCCTGTTCTCCATGCCGAGATCTCCTTACCGAGCATGTCGTAAATTTTGATCTCAGCGCTGCCGGAATTTTTTAATTCAATATTGAAGACGCCATTACCGGGATTGGGATACACGCTGAAGATGGAGGAATTCTGCAATTCTTCATGTATACCCGTGGTAAGACTGGAACAAATAATGGAATCGAGAAAATTGGAAACATCAATGGTAACAGCACCGCGGTATGGATACAGCGAATGCTGGCTGCCATTGAAGGAATAGAATTCGTGATCCACACCCATATTATTCATTTGCATGTTATTGTAATACGAACCCCAGTAGGAATTAAAATTCGGGTACTGTCCCTGGAAAGGTGCACCATAATAATAATTCACTACCGGGTCGCCATACTCATGGAACATGATCGCAGGCACATCGTTGGGTCCATCGATGAGGGCAGTATCGGGCAATGCACCCCAGCAGGAAATGATGCCACGCACTTTTGAAGAACAGGTACTCCATCCTCCGTTCCCGTCAATACTGCCCAGGTCGGGACGCGTGTACATGTTGGCCACCATACTTTGCTGGTAAGCGGCAGGAAGCTTTTCAGAAGCCTTGTTGAGATAAGCCACCATCAGGGATGTCCATGCGCCCGCACTTGTACCTCCCATGAAAATATAGTTGGTATCGATACCATAAAGCGAAGCGTTGGCTTTAAAATAACGCACGGCACATTTTGCATCCTGCATGGCACGGTAATCCGCCCGGTCGAATTCCAGGTTATCATAGGGCGTAGGGTTGGTGGAATAATCATTCACCGGTCCGTAGGGGCCCCAGTAATCATCGCGGTAATCAATGGTTGCGCATACAAAGCCGTGGCGGGAAAAGCTGTCGCACATGGCCACTACATCGGGTGCGGTCTTATCGTTCTGCGCAAACCCGCCTCCGTGGATCCAGATGATCACGGGACGTTTGGTGCAATTATCGTTTTGCGGCCCCCATATGTCCATCTTTTCCTGCTGCATGCTGCCATCGTATTTTGCTGAAGCATTTTGCGTGTACTGAACATTGGAAGCGATGATGTAATTGCTGAAGATGGAATGCAGGTAGCGCCCATTCCCGCACATGCAGGGTTGTGCAAAGGCGCTCGCGCTGAGCACCAGCAAAAAGATCGCGAAGAAAAATGTCTTTGCGAAAAGCTGTTCGGTAGATGTGGTATGATCTTTCATGGCGATTGTTTTTGTTTTTGTTGAAGCAAAGATGTCTCGTTCCTGCCGCGCACACAATCCAAATTCGGCTTATTATTGGATTTTCGATTAAATACATTTATACCTACAAGGGATCATTTTACCCGAAAAGGCGACACCTAATTAGTACTAAAATTGAAACTAATTCGTATATTCGCAAACATTCCATTTTTATACAAATAATTGGATTTTCGATGACAAGTTCCGATGAACTTTTTCAACTGATCCGGGGCCTTTCCATGCAGGAAAAAAGGCACTTCAAGATCTTTGCTAAGGGTTCTTACACGCGCAATGGCGACAACAATTACCTGCGCCTTTTCGAGGCCATTGAAAGGCAAAAAGTGTATAATGAAAAAAAGATAAGGGCGAAATTCAAAGGCGAGACCTTCATCAAACACCTTCCTTCGGAAAAGCATTACCTCTTCTCCCTCATTCTTCGTTCGCTGCGCAATTATCACAGCGAGACCAACACGGATGTTCGCATAAAGGAATTGCTGATCGATGCAGAGGTGCTGCAGCAAAAATCTTTGCCGGAATTATCACGCAAGGCATTGCGCAAGGCAAAAAAGCTTGCTTATCGTTACGAACGGCTTGCTTTCATTCCCGAGATCGTACGCCTGGAAAGCCGGCTCTTCGACCTGGCAAAGCTTGATGAAGTGTATGCTGAAGAACAATCAGCGCTTCAAAAAATTTCCACCATCAATCAATACCGTACGCTGAGTAATAAAGTGGCCCGGTTGGTGGCTACCGCGCACCACCTTCGAAAAAGTTCGGAACTCAGAACGCTGGAGCAGGTGATGAAACACCCGCTGATGAAAAATGAAAAATTTGCGGATACTTTCACTGCCAGGATCTATTACTTCTATATAAAAGGCGTTTACTTTGAACTGAAGGGAGATATCGAGAACGGGTACCGCTTTCGAAAACGTTTTGTCGAACTGATGGAAGGCGAACCTCAATTGC
>DATDFI010000078.1:0-4178 GCA_036522695.1 Bacteroidia bacterium
TTTATTACACGTATGGCCAAACAAGACAAAAGCCTGGTAAAAGAGCAGGCTACCGCTCAATCCATTCTCATGCAGAAGATCAAGGAAATGTTGCCTCCCAATATTTCTTTTGTGGAAGAGCTGAGCGACCTGTTAGGCGTAAGTAACGACAGCGCTTACCGCAGGATACGTGGAGAAACAGCGTTGAGCATCGAGGAGATCGCTCTCATCTGCAAAAAATTCCGCATCTCTTTCGATTCTTTCATCAACAGCAACGATTCGGGCCTTGTTACTTTTTCCTATAAACCTCTCAGCAACACCATCGAGAGCTTTCGCGTTTACCTCGAGAATATATTAAGCGACATCAAAAAGATCCAGCATTTCGACCAGAAGCAGATCATTTTTGCGGCCGAGGATGTACCTATCTGGCATCACTTCACCCAGCCCGAGCTTACCTCTTTCAAGATATTCTATTGGATGAAATCCATTTTGAGCGTTCCTGAACTGGAGGATAAAAAATACGAGCCGGGCATCATAAGCAAGGACATGATCGATACGGCCACGCAGATCGCGAACGTGTATAACACCATTCCTTCCATAGAGGTTTGGAGTGAAGATACCGTGAACAGCACGCTCAAGCAGGTGGAGTTCTATTGGGATTCGGGCGTTTTCAGGAATAAGGCCGATTGCCTGCATGTGATCGAACTGATAGAGAAAATGGTGAACCATATACGCAAGCAGGCCGAGCAGAAATGCAAGTTCGCGATGGACAAACCCACCGGTGAGTTCGAAAACAACTATACGCTTTACCATAGCGATGTGATGATCGGCAACAACTGCATCCTTGTTACGATGGGCAATGTAAAAGCTGCCTATCTTTCTTACCATACCTTCAATGCCATGCTCACCACCAATAATGGTTTTGCGCAGGAAACCGAGGGCTGGCTCAATATCCTTATCCGCAAATCCATCCAGATAAGCGGGGTGGCTGAAAAGCAGCGCTACCAGTTCTTTCGCAGGATAGATGAGCGGTTGAAACAACTCCGCGAAAAAGTGGAGAAGGAATAATCCATATCTTACTTTTTTTGTGAGACGCAAAATTTCTGCGTCCCTACTTTTATTGAACGGACCCTCCCCTTCCCACCCTATATCTTTATACCTCATTCTTCCTTTTTCGTACTTTCATCTTCATGACAGGGCATGAACTGAAAGAGTTCCTCGAAGAAAAATACGAGCGCTATAACAGGGTTTCTTTTATAGAAAGCGATCCTGTTTCCATTCCGCATCTTTTCAGGAAAAAAGAAGATATAGAGATCTCCGGGTTCCTTGCGGCCACCATTGCCTGGGGACAAAGACCCACCATCATTAAGAACGCGACCAAACTTGTACAATGGATGGACATGTCGCCACACGATTTTATTTTAAATGCAGGTGAAAAAGACCTGGCGCCCTTCAAAAAATTCGTGCACCGCACCTTCAATGGCAGCGATTGCATTTTCTTCCTGCATTCGCTCAAAAATATTTATGCAAAACGCGGGGGGATGGAGAACGCCTTCCAGGGCTGTGATGCAAAAGAGGCGATCATAAAATTCCGCCAGGCTTTTTTTTCCGTCAAGCATCTTTCACGCACGTTGAAGCATGTTTCCAACCCGGGGTCGGGTTCATCGGCCAAGCGCCTGAACATGTTCCTGCGCTGGATGGTGCGCAAGGATAAGAGAAGTGTTGACTTCGGGATATGGAACAATTTAAAACCGGCACAACTCTTTTGCCCCCTCGATGTGCACTCGGGTAATGTGGCGCGTAAACTGGGCCTCCTCACCCGTAAACAAAACGACTGGAAAGCCGTAGAGGAACTTACGGTATCACTTCGCGAGTTCGACCCCGCGGACCCGGTGAAATATGATTTTGCCCTGTTCGGCCTGGGTGTATTCGAAAAATTCTGACCCAGTTCTTCTTTCTTGAGTTCCACGGCCGTTCCATGCTCTTCTCATCATTAGTCCCCCTTGCATGCATTGAACTCATAATTCGTAATTACTCGTTTTTTCTTATTCATGACTTTAAGGTACGCATGAACCGCATTAGCGGTTTCCTTTATTTGCCCGCCATGCCTCACTTTCATAAGAAAGGCGAGGCAGGTAATACGTAGTTCATAGTTTTTCCTATTTTTGCACGCTAAATTTTTAAAGCTATGGCAACCAACCGCACTTTTACCATGATCAAACCCGATGCAGTGGGCAACAATTACATCGGTCCTATCCTTGCCAAGATCAACGAAGCAGGATTCCGCATCGTGGCGATGAAATACACCCGCCTTTCCAAAGAAAAAGCAGGAGAGTTTTATGCCGTTCATAAGGACCGCCCCTTTTACGGGGAGCTTTGCGACTATATGTCCTCCGGGTCCATTGTAGCCGCTATACTTGAAAAAGATAATGCGGTGGCCGATTTCCGTAAGCTCATCGGGGCAACCGATCCAACCAAGGCTGAAAAAGGCACCATCCGCAACCTGTATGCAAAATCCATCGCAGCCAATGCCATTCACGGTTCGGACAGCGATGAGAATGCAAAGATCGAGGGCGATTTTTTCTTTTCCATGCTGGAAAGATTTTAAGAGTGATATTCCTCCAGGAAAGCATCCGCCATTGACGGGTGCTTTTTTATTTAACTTTGGCCCTAATCTTTTTCCCGGGTGAATTTTCAACTCCTCCTTTCCTGTTTGATCCTCTCTGGTCTTGGCGCTGTTTTCGCGCTGGTGACCGGCATCTTTCTTTTTTCGTCACAGCGGAAAAAACAAGCGGTATTCAGTTTTGTATTTTGTGTTTTGCTGTTCACCGTATTTCTTTTCAGCTTCCGGGAATTTCTCCAGCGTATGGAGACCGAAAATGACGAATACCTCAAACAGGAGCACAAGGATGGTTCGTTTCGCTTGCCAGTGATCACTCCCCTGCCCTTCATATGACGAATAACTCCTTCTTCCAGAAAATATTTCGAAACACGTTCATCCGGTCCGAGGCTGAAGCGGAGGACTGGCGAAGCGGTGATGGAGGAAGGAGATTTGATGTCAAGACCGTCCTGGTTTGCGTGGTGGTGGCGCTTTGTCTTACCTGCAGCCGTTATTTGCAGGAGACCTATTATCTCTGGAAAACGCTTTCTTTCCTGGGGATCGATGCGCTCAATTTAAAAACCGATGACCGCCTGGTGGAATTGGGTTGGTGGGCTTTTGTTCTTTCGTTCTTTTATTTTGTGGTTCCCTTCTTGTTCATCAGGCTGGTGCTGGGTGAAAAACTTTCAGCTTACGGGTTCGGCATCAAAGGCGCATTCAAAGATTACTACCTGTATCTTATCATGTTACTGGTGATGGTGCCCCTCGTACTTTTCTTCTCCCGCACCGAAAGCTTCCAGGCCCGGTATCCTTTCTACCTCGTTCATAAAGGCGAAAACCTCTTTCCGAATTTTCTCATCTGGGAATGCATGTACTTCATCCAGTTCGCTTCACTCGAATTTTTCTTTCGGGGATTCATGGTGCATGGCACAAAACATCGTTTCGGGTATTATTCCGTTTTTGTGATGACGATCCCTTATTGTATGATACATTTCGGGAAACCCATGCCTGAGACCATTGCAGCCATAATTGCAGGGGTCGTACTCGGCACGCTCAGTCTCAAGAGCCGCTCCATATGGCTGGGGATCGCCATACATTATTCCGTGGCCATTACCATGGACCTCGCTGCTCTATGGCAGAAGGGGATCCTTTTTCAATAATGCTATCCGGGGGGACGCCATTGAAGTGCGGTGGGCGAGTGACCGGAAGAGGGCTTAGCTCAAGTCAGTGACCTCGCTCAATTCTTTTTTACTAAAGTCGACCACACAATGCACGCCAATGGTTGCCGCAACGATAGCGGTGATTGGTGCAATGATCACCCCGGCATAAGGAATCAAAAAAAGTGCGGAGAAGATCGCACCCACCGCAACGGTCAACCCGAAATGCTTGCGGATGAACCTTGTTCCGTCTTCCATATTCACGCCCCTGCGCTCGTTGCTGTAATCGATAAAGGAGTAGCCGTAAAAATAAAAACCGATGGTAAAAATGAACCAGTACGTATACCGGAGCAACTCACCCACGAATAAACAAAGCATAAGCCACGAAGCGATGAACAAAAGCTGTATCACCGCGTTGCGCACCGCTATCCCTATCCCGCGAT
>DATDFI010000079.1:0-3098 GCA_036522695.1 Bacteroidia bacterium
GTTTGTATGACCAGGAATTTCATTGTAAAAAGAGTTATTCTTTACAGGTTAAACCTGCCTGTCGGCAGACAGGGTTACCCGGAGAGCCCAGATCATTTTTAACGTATAACAGTTAACACCTCATTGTTCCACCAACGCCACCCTGAATTCTTTTATCTCCGCTTCAAACATCCCGCCCATCACTGCGGGATCCGCATCAACGAACGAGCGCACCTGCTTCTCGTTTTCAGCAACCATGATACCAATCCCGAGCGAAGCATCTTCGCAGCGCCCGGCCAAAAAAAGCTTCTTCTGTGCAAGCAATTCCCTGTAATAATAAAAATGTTCGGCTGCCAGCTGCTGTTCCCGTTCAGTGATGGTTTCGAGGAAATTCCCGCGCGGTGGCCTTAAAAGCACAAGATACTGGGGCATTTGGTCTGTTGTTTTGAAGCGTTGAGCGAAATTAGGCATTATTCGAGGGCGGGGCGGGAGCAGGCGGAGGAAATTTTCTACATTTTTAAGATCGTTTGTTTTCACGATTTATTTAGCTACCTTTAAGAATCCTAAAAAAAACTGCTTATGATCACGACCGAGGCCATTCGCATAGATATTCGTAAGACACCCAAGTCGAGAATATCGGAGCTGGACATCAATAACCTCGTGTTCGGACGTTTGTTTTCCGACCACATGTTCGTTGCCGATTACCGTAATGGCCACTGGGACACCGCGTCCATTGTTCCTTACGATAAGATCCCGATGAGTCCTTCCATGAGTGCGCTGCATTACGGGCAGGCAATTTTTGAAGGGCTCAAGGCTTACAAAAATGATAAGGGTGAAGTGCTTATTTCACGCCCCGATGCCAACCTGCGCAGGATGAATATTTCATGCGAGCGTATGGCCATGCCTCCCGTGCCTGAAGAACTTTTTATGGAAGGGCTCACCCAGCTCATCAGTCTTGATCGCGATTGGATCCCTAATGCACCGGGCGCTTCCTTATATATACGTCCTTTTATGTTCAGCACCGATGAATATATAGGAGTGAAGCCTTCCGAAACGTACAAGTTCATCATCTTCACAGCGCCTGTGGCGGCATACTACAATGCCCCGCTCAAAGTGCTGGTGGAAACAAGTTACATACGTGCCGTTGAGGGTGGAATAGGTTTCGTGAAAGCAGCCGGCAATTACGGCCGCTCCCTGTTCCCTACTCAGCTCGCCCAGCAACGCGGTTACCAGCAGATCATCTGGACCGATGCGCGCAACCACCGTTTCATTGAAGAATCGGGAACCATGAATGTGATGTTTGTGATCGATGATATTGTGATTACTCCTCCCATCGGGGACACTATTTTGGCAGGAATCACGCGCGACAGCGTACTCACGCTTGCGCGTGACTGGGGGTATCGTGTGCAGGAGCGTAAGATCAGCATTGATGAAGTGACCGCTGCGCATCAAAAGGGTACTTTGCAGGAAGCGTTCGGTGTAGGAACTGCTGCGACCATCGCGCATATCTCAACTATCGGTTTCGAAGGAAAGGATTATGAATTACCTCCCGTTCCCGAACGTATTTTCAGTAACCATGTGGCTCGCGAACTCGATAATATCCGCAGGGGTAAATCGGCTGATAAGCATGGATGGATGCTGAGGGTAAGTTAAAAGCACAAAAGCCTAAAATTTAATAAAGGGTTGTTTTGAAATTCACAACCAGAGACGCAAAATTTTGCGTCTCTTTTTTTGTGCGTTGAAGCAATGATGTCCCGAAGTGGCGGCTCGTGTGCGGGGAGGTTTGCTTATTCAACCTTTCCCTTCCGGATGTTTTGTGTGGCCAAGATGCACCTCGACTACGCCCGGGAAGACATTGATGGAAGATGGAGTGCAGCCGACAACCGATGCCGAAGGGCATCCCTTCGGGACAACCAACATAACTAAAATTTTAAGATTGAAATATTGCGAACGAGCACCCTTCGACTTCGCTCAGGACAGGCTACTCAGGGTGACATTTTTTAAATAAACTAATACTGTCCCAACCTGAAAATTTTCTTAACCACCTCCAGGTTCTTTTGTTTGCCGCGGTCGCGGTCGGCTTTGGCACTCAAGGTAAACCAGGAATGATGTTCAAGAAAACGGATCTCTTGCTGGTACCATTCTTTATCCGTGTATGAAGTGCCGTGCAGGTGAAGCTCTTTGCGGTAATTGTTACTGATGCGCGCAAAATCATCGCGACCTAAGTAATCCAGGTCGGCATCACGAATGATCTCATGAAGTAAGTTATTTACAGTTGCACTTAATGCGGTGGATAGGATGATACGATTGACGATCTCTATATCTTTTTCGGTATAACCGAAACCGGGGAGGGTTTCACTGGCAAGTTTACAGGCGAGCGGCTCGTTGTCTTGGTAACGTTCAATAAAACCGGTATCGTGGAAGAGCGCGGCTGTTTTGAGCAGGAGCATCTCGTGGTCGTTGATTTTTTCGGATGCACCCAGGCGTTGTACGCATTCCAATACATCGAGCGTGTGCGCGAGGTTATGATACAATAAATTCTTAGAGAGCTTTTGCTCCAGCAGTTCCGTCACAAACTTTTCAGCGCCTTCGTAGTTCATGCCTATAAACTTAATGATTTCCCGGTCTTTTAACCCCTGCATTTATCGACAAAGCCGTGCATCCTGTTAGCAATTATTTCCCCGCCATATTCCTATTAAATTCTACTTTTGAACCGCAAATTCCTGAATCCTTCATTTCTAGAATCGTACATTTTAAATCGTAAATCACTATGGGTTTCATCGCAAGCATTATGGCCAGGCAGATCCTCGACTCCCGGGGCAATCCTACAGTTGAAGTGGATGTGATCACCGACCAGGGCATCCTCGGCCGCGCTGCAGTGCCCAGCGGGGCATCAACGGGGGTGCATGAGGCGGTGGAGTTGCGCGATGGGGACAAGGGCCGTTACATGGGCAAAGGCGTGACCAAAGCCGTTCACAATATCAATACGGTTATCGCGGAAGAGCTGAAAGGTCAGTATATTTTCGACCAGGCATCGATCGATAAGAAAATGATCACACTGGACGGAACGGATAACAAAGGTTCATTGGGCGCTAATGCGATTTTGGGCGTGTCGCTGG
>DATDFI010000080.1:0-2327 GCA_036522695.1 Bacteroidia bacterium
GATTATTATGCCTGGGGAAATGCAGCTGCTTTATGGATCATTTCGGGTGAGTGGGAAGGATTCCGGCTCACTGCTGGCGGTTCGGCTGTTTACAATACCATCTCTTCCGATCTTGCAAAGCCCGATCCACTGGGCGGATCAGCCAGCCGGTATGAAACCGAATTGTTCGAAATTACCGATCCCGCTAATAAAGATGTGCTGCCGCGTTTTGAAAACCTTTCGCTCAATTACCGCTGTAAAAAATTCCATCTTGAGGCGGGCCGTTTTGCACCGGTCACACCCTTCATCAATACGCAGGATGGGCGATTGAGACCGGGCATTACTGAAGGCATTTCGTTTTGGATGGATCGGCATAACAATTTTGAGCTTTCAGGGGGCTGGATAGAACGTATATCACCGCGCTCGACAGTAAAATTTTACAAGGTGCAGAACTCCATAGGCATTTACCCGCAAGGTGTGACCCCTTATGGGAAAAGATCGCAGTACCGCAACAACCTGCGCTCGGACGGGATATTTTATTTGCAGGCGGGATATTATTTTAAGTATAGCCAATTGAAATGCAGTGATTTTTACGCGGACAATATTTTCAACACGGCCATGCTGGAGTGGAATGCCAAAATTTTTCCGAGGATCACGAATGCCTTTACGTTCGATATTTTTTATGTGCGGCAGGATGCCGTGAACAATGGCGGCAATGCCGATCCTTCAAAAACTTATTTTACACAAGGAGGCCGATCCAATTCGGGAAGTGTGCGGCTGGGATTCAAGGAGAGCCAATTCAGGATCGCGCTGGCCTACTCGCTCATTACCGGTGATGGAAGATTTTTAATGCCGCGGGAGTGGGGTGCTGAACCCTTTTATACATTCATGCAGCCTGAGCGCACGGAGGGTTGCGGCAATGTTCAGGCCATCTCACTTCAAACAAAGGTCAGGGAGAAGAAAAAACTCTCTTATTCCGCGGCTGTGGGATATTTTAAAATGCCCGATGTGCTCGATTGTCGCTTGAACAAATACGGCCTGCCTTCTTTTTACCAGCTAAGCACAGGGTTACGTTACAGGATCTATCGGGAACATTCACGGTTCATAGTGGATGCCCTGTACATTTACAAAGGCGGTGTTGGAAATACCTACGACAATTACAAATACATAGAGAATAAGGTGAACATGTCGCACTATAATCTTATATTGAACTATTATTTTGATTGAGATGAAGAGTTTATTGGCAGCTATCGGGTGTTGGTTATCGGTTGTCGCTTGCTGTGGACAATCCACTCCATTGCCGGTTATTCCTTTTGTTGAATTTAAAAACAATGGGAAAAATTTTTTTACTGTGAACGATCAAACGGTTTTGTTCGGGTCATACGGCCCGGAGGCGAGGGCGATCGCGAAGCAGGTGAAGGAGTGGAGCGGCATTAGTTTGAAAATTGACACCATGGGTCAGCCACCGTCAAAAAATTACATCGTTTTCAATGTGGGTCCCGATGAACCGCACTCACCCGGGCATTATGATCTTTTCATTGATCCCTCCCGCATTATTGTCACAGGCGATGACGAAGATGGGATGTTCTATGGACTTGAAACGCTGGTGCAGATGATAGGTGCAGCGGGCAAGGGCGAGGTCGAACTTCCAACCGGCAGTATTGTGGGAGATCACCCTCGTTATTCCTGGCGGGGCATGCACCTGGATGTGTGCAGGCATTTTTTTACGAAGCAGGAAGTGGAAAAATATATCGATTACCTCGCACTCTATAAATTCAATGTTTTTCACTGGCACTTGTGTGACGACCAGGGTTGGCGCATCGAGATAAAAAAATATCCTAAGCTTACACAGGTCGGTTCGCAACGGAAAGAAACGCAGGTAGGCAAGCCGGAAAAAGTTCAGAAGTATGATAACAAACCTTACGGTGGATTTTACACGCAGGATGACATCCGCGAAATTGTAGCGTATGCCACTGCACGCCACATTACCATTGTTCCCGAAATTGAGATGCCCGGGCATTCCCTGGCAGCGCTCTCGGCTTACCCGCAATATTCCTGCGCAGGCGGGCCTTTTGAAGTGGGAACGCGCTGGGGAGTTTTTGATGATGTGTATTGTGCAGGCAACGACTCAACTTTTTTGTTTTTGCAGGACATCCTCTCCGAAGTGTGTGACCTTTTCCCCGGCAAATACATCCATATTGGTGGGGATGAATGTCCCAAAACACGATGGGAGACCTGTCCCAAATGCCAGCAAAGAATGAAGAATGAAAAGCTGAAAGATGAACATGAGTTGCAGAGTTATTTCGTGCAGCGCATCGAAAAGTTTTTGAATGCAAAAGGAAAACAGA
>DATDFI010000081.1:0-5295 GCA_036522695.1 Bacteroidia bacterium
GCCGCACCTTGCTGTCCTCCGCTTCCACCGCGATTTTAATTTTCCCGGAGGAGTTTATTTTGTCAACGAATTCCTTTACGGCCGGCACCAGGCCCGCTTTGATGAGAATTCCCGGCATCATGTTGTGCGAGATGGTGCGTATTTCCTTGCAGCTTTCATCAATAAGCTGAACGGCATTGCTGAATTGCTCGTTCTTTTCTTTGAGATTGGTTTCAAGGGCGGCCACATTCAGTTTCACCGCACTCAGCATTTGCCCGATGCCATCGTGCAGCTCCTCGGCAATGCGCTTGCGCTCGTTCTCCTGTGTAATGATGATGGCCCGGTTGCGCAACTGTTCCTGCTTAAGCAATTCAGCGCTCATTTCCTCCCGCTGCTTGAGTTTGTTGCGGTTGTACAAGAGAAACGAAACAACGATGACGAACAGTATGGCGATGCCCAGTACAATGATCTGGGTCCTGCGCTGGCTCAATTGTAGCTGAAGTTCACTTGCTTGCAGGGCGGCAATTTTTTTGTCCTGGGTAAGCCTGTCGATCTCTTTCTCCTTCTTTTCCGTTTCATACTTCGTTTGCATTTCCGCGAGCTGCTTGGTGCGTTCGGAATTCAGCATGCTGTCGCGGATGCCCGTGAAAAGCTTGTGGTACTTCAGTGAATTTGAAAAATCTTTCTTGTGTTCGTATAAATTGGAAAAGGCCTCGTAGCAATCAGCGAGCAGCGGACCTGCATTCAGATCCACCGCGATCTTCCGTGCGTCTTCAACGAATTTCAGCGCGGTGCCGTAATCTCCTTCTTCAATATAAAATCCACCTATGTTGATGGAAGAAAGCGCCACGTTGTACATGTCCTGGTTCTCTTTGTCAAGCGCCAGGGACCTGAGAAAATATTCCAGCGCTTTTTTGCGGTTGCCTTCACGCCCGTACAATTCACCGATGTTGTCGAGCGCATTGCTTTGCGCGGCTTTATCATTTATCTCATTCGCCTTATCGAGCGCGAGCTTATAATAGAACATGGCGCTGTCGTTCGCGCCCATTTCATTATGTATGGTGCCAATGTTGCTCAAGGTCATGGCTATTCCTTTGCCAAGATCTATCTCCCGGCAATTCTGCAGGGACTGGCGGTAATATTTAAGTGCGGTGGGATAATCCTTCATCACTTTATACAGGATGCCGATGTCGTTATTGGAAATGGCGATCGATTTCTTCTCTCCCAACTCCTCGTTCATCTTAAGCGCTTTCAATTGCACCTCGAGCGCTTTTTTATATTCCCCGTTATTTTTATACACCACGCCCATCAATGAGCTGCCCCTCGCCACAAAGGATTTCATTCCTGTTTTCCCGGCAAGGTTCACCGACTCTTCCGCCTTTTTGAAAGCGAGTTCGGGATAAGTGTAAAGGTATTTATAGGCGAATGCGTAAAGTTGCTTCACGCGGGTGGAGTCAGGAGCGCCCTGCAAAACTTTATCGAGACTGTCGAGCAGTCCTTGCTGCTGTGCAATACAAGGCCGCGTACAAAAAAGAAGAAGAAGGATGAGGAATTTTTTCATTGGCGCGGTAAGGCAAACATGCCTGCGAAGCTATTTTAATTTTTCCGAATGACAAACCGCAGGTACGCAATAAAAAAAACCTCCCCTTGGGGAAGGGAAGGTGTGTTTGCGGTGCATCGATACCGGGATTTAAAGAATGGTGAGTGTCATGGTAAGGTCACGCTTCTTTTTATCAGGGCCTTCCGCAATGATATTTTCAAAATAAACTTTGCTTCCTTTTTTTAGTCTCTTCATCGCATCCGTCATTTGTTTGGTGAAGCGCGGCCCGTCTGAATTGAATGTTACATCCCCGTTTATCGTTGTGAGTGTCATCTTGAAGCTGTACACCTGTGCATTTGCTTTGAATTCAAAGTTATCATCGTAGGCCACGTACATCCCTTGTTGGGCGATCAACTCACTAAGCTGGATCTTCCCGCTTCCTTTTTGATGCCCGATCCCCGGAATGGGGTCGGGGAGCTGCTTTATCCTGTATTCTATGCTTCCCATCGGTCTCGTTTCGCCATTTTGCATTTTGGCGTTTACGCTTATCGATGTCTTGTTCCCGTTAAAGACCTTTACAATGTATTTCCCGTCCCCGGTCCTGGTGATCGTTCCATTATTGATGCTCGGAATTATATTTTCGTTTGCCACACCAGGTACTGATATTGAAACCGGGTTTTCCACTCCTGTGTAAAACACGTTCATCTTATCAGCCGAAACGGTGAGGGAGGGCCTGGCCACGATATATTCCGATTGAAAGGGATAAACGCGCTTGTTGCCCTGCGGGGAAATGAGCGTGACCTCTCCGCCCCATTTGTAAATACCTTCATGCGTGGGTCTCACTTTGTATTTGCCCGAACCTTTCTCCACGTAAATGGAGTCCGGGCTTCCGGTGAACTGGCGTTGTTCCATATTATAATCGCCCACCTGCACCCTGGGATTTTGCGTTTTGCTGAATGCGGCCACAAAAACATCTGCGCTGTATTCATCGCCCAGCAGCACATAATTGGTAGGCGTGATCACTTTAGCGGCCACCGTATCAAAAACAAAATCATCAATGTTCACCTGCCGGTAGAGGTATTCCAGCACATCGCTCTCCGCCTTTTTTACATCGTTCTGCAATTTTGAAAGTATGGTCACCGATGCCACCAGCGGGGTGTGATAAAAATTATACAGCTCCCAGTTCTCGTTCGACTCGTTCTTTTGCGGATCATCGGTGTTGATGCCGAGGTGTATGTCCTTGCGGTCCTTCCCGTCAATGAATCCATACAGTTTATCCTTGAAACCCATCAGCCTTGTTTTAAGTTCGCGCGAGAGCCCTGTTGAGCCGTCCTCCGATTCACCGATCATGATATTGGTGGGAATATCATAATTGTCCTTGCTGTTGATGTAATTCAGGTGCACGCTGTCGGCCTGCTGCTCTGTGAGCCCATCGGTTTTCCCCATCAGCTTTTTTTTGATGCCTTCGATGTAGGAAACCAGTTCTTTTGAAAGTTGTTTAACGGCCTGCGCTTTGTCCCAGTTGGCTTTCACTTTTTTAGGATCGATCATCTTTGCATGATCGAAGGCCGAGTACTGCCCGTCTGTTTTTTGTTTGAAATTCTCATTGGTGCGCTCGAGGCTGCCGTTCACCACCACGAAGGCCTGGAGTATGTCTTTTGATACGTTGAGCGCGAGCAGTGCGGTGAGCACGAGGTACATCATGCCGATCATTTTTTGCCGCGGTGATTCTTTTGCCGATGCCATGTTGTTTGGTTTTATGCCCAGTGAGCGATGGCAGCGCGAAAAGGAGGATCCGCTGCCAAAGCTTTTTCCGGGCGAGGTTGAACAATACCCGCTCCCTGGTCAGAACAGGAGGGTCACACCGCGCGTTCATGTGAACCTGCCCTCTTAATGCGGGTTTTTAGAAAAAGATACAGGCTGGTAGGATTTTTTTTTGGCGTAAAAAGTGAATGAAGAAATTGATGATGCGCGCTTCGGGAAAGACTGCGGCCGCTGGCGCGACTCGATCCCCGGATGGGAATAAGTGACCGTAAACACTATTATTTAGTGCTAAAGAAATTGCTTATCCCTTCGAAGTAGGCATCCGCCACCTGCTGCACGCGAATGCTGGTTTGCACGCCATTGAGTTTCATCTCCTGGTTGCTGAGCATTTTGAATTCGAGCAGGTTATCCTGGTAAAGGGTTTCACCATATACAACAGGCCCGTGAACAAAGCGCGTAAGTGCGAGGTTGCGGCAGTATACACCTTTCACGCCTGTGTTGATGCAGCTTTCGCTGAGATAGATCGCATCGCTGTCGCCCGCAGCGGGGACCTTCAGTTTTTTTACAAAAGCATTGATGAGTGAATTCGCAGCTCGCCTCGAGTCATCCATATCGTTGCTCACCAGCAAGCGTAAAAATTCGAAACGGTTCCTGCGCGTGCCCATTTCCTTTTCCATGAAAGAACCTGGAATGAAAGCCATATTGAAATCCTTCTCGCCCGTTTTGATCCAGTGTTTGTTCTTTTCATCGGCATTGTAATGGATCACGATGGTGAGGTCGGGACGAAAGGCGTTTATTTTTTCCGCGCGCTTTTTCAGGTCTTCCTGCACAAAAAAATGCTGGAAGATGTATTCCCGTTTTGTTTTGGGATCGAGCAATTTCTTTTTTTCGTTCGCATTTATCTCGTGGTGGCGAAAAGCTTCGTCCACCGCTTTTTTGAAGTCCCGCTTCATCCAGGTCTCGAATGAATAACCGAAGGCATTTTGCCCTTCGCGCGTACGGGTGAGCATTACAACGGCTCCTTTTTCTTCAAGACGCTTTTTCAACAATAACGCAGTTTGCATAGTGAGGTTCCCCTCGATAAGAATGGTATCGTCAGTGGTTTGCTGGAGGCTGTCGAGTTCCGGCTTCACCATTTTACGTTCCATGCGCGCGTCTTCTGCGGTGCCGCCAATATGGCCGGGATCGATGGCAATGCGTTTGCCTTTTAGAGAATATACGGATGAGTCGATGTAAATGCGATCGATGGGGATATTGCCGGCCTTGACCTTAGGCACCATGATTTTTTTCCCCGGACCTTTCCCGTAAATATTATGGCAATACACGCTTTTATATGCGTTAGTGTCGAATCGTAAGGCTGCCTTAAAATGCTGAAGGTCATTCCACGGTAAAACAAATTCCGCACTGTCCTTTAATTTTTTTTCGAATGAAACAAAGATCTTTATCCCGTTCTTATCAATGGAATAGTACCCACCCAGGTTTTTGTCCTTGTCGAGAAATTGCTCCGCGCGTTTTTGATAGAAGGAGATGAGCGAGTCGGTGAGGGAGTTTTGCGCGGGAAGCGCATGATGAAAGAACAAGAATACGATCGCGAGTTTGCGCATCAGGTGAGAAAATAGTTGATGCGGATAAAGGTGACCTTTCCCGCATCATTGTAAAATTTATTCGTCACTTTGTGTTTGTCGCACTCATTGATCTCTTCATGCGTTTTCTTCCCGTCTTCGGAAAAAGTGGTGGTGATCACTTTCACCTCGTAGCATCCTCCCGGTGAAGATTTATCGATCCGTGTTTTACGGTACATCCTGGACTTGATCTTCCCGCTCTCATAATATTCCGTCACATGCGTGATCGTTTTCTTAAAGAAGGTGTATGGATCGATGTAGGTGCTCTGGACGATCTTCGTACGTGTCACTTTTTTGATGTGCCCGTCAGCATAAAGTTCTTTGCTCTCCGTGGTCTTGCGTTTCATCTGGGCATGACCACGGAGAGCAAAGAACTTTATGCTGACGGGC
>DATDFI010000082.1:0-2536 GCA_036522695.1 Bacteroidia bacterium
AGAAGGAATTGGTTGACCTGATGTTAAAAGGGCAGGAGGGACGATATGGAACTGCCAAAGAATTAGGAACTGCATTGGAGGGCGTTCTTCCAGGGTTGAATAAAGAAGGTTTTATAAAAAGGTTCCTGGGAAAATGACCGGGGCCGCATTCTATTTGTAATTCGGGTCCGCAAAACGCTTGTCGTACAAAAATGTTTTATCCGTGAGCGTTTTTAAAAATGCGATGAGGTCCAGCATCTCCTGCTTCGACAGCGTTTTGGTTTTGTCCAGGCTCTTGTCATAATCCCCGTGAAAATTTCCTTTCGAATAAAATTCCATCACCTGTTCCAGTTTTTTGAAACGCCCGTCATGCATGTATGGATAGGTCATTTCAACATTGCGCAATGAAGGGACCTTGAATTTCATTTTATCATCGTTGAGGCCGGTGACTAATGAACGTCCGGGATCGTTCAGTGAAGTATCGGGCGCGAGTCCGATGTTTCGGTACGAATTGTCAGTGAACAAAGGCTCTTTGTGGCAATTCGTACAGCGTTCACGGAAAAGTTTCAGCCCGTTCATTTCCGAATGCGAGAAGGTGTCTTTTTTCTGCACATACCGGTCGTAACGTGAGTCAGAGGAGATCATCAGGCCGGTGAATTGGGCCAAAGCCTTCAGCATTCTTTCAGAAGTGATGGCAGTATCTTTAAAGGCCGATTTGAACAGGGTGACATATTCCGGGTTCCTGCGAAGTTTCACCAGTACATGCGCCAGGGTTTCATCCATTTCCACTTTATTGGTAAGCGGTGCGAGGGGCTGTACTTCCAGGTTATTCACTCCTCCATCATCCATCAGCGCATCCTTCCAGATGAGATTTTGAAGGGCGGGAACATTTCGTTTGCCGATGAGCCCGTTGATGCCGTGACTGAGCGGGTGATCGATGTGCGCGAAGGCTGCAATGCGCATATGGCACGATGAACAACTGGTGGAGCTGTCGCGCGAGAGAATGGGATCGTAAAATAATTTTCGCCCTAACGTAAAAGCTTCCGGGCTCAGTTTATTTGTTTTGAAATCGTAAACAGGGTTCGGGAAGGTCTTTGGAACGTTCAGCTCCACATCTTTCTTCGTAATATGCAAAAAGGGGTTGTCGCGCGTGAAACTGTCGAGCAGGAATATCATAACGCACAATAAAACAACCACCTTCAGCTTTTTCATTTCTCAGTGCGTAGTGATGATGCTGAACATATCGGTATAATTATTCGCAATGATGCCGGCCTGTGAAGGCTCGGTAATGGAAGAGTGAACGGAGAGGTCGATATCATTCGGGAAGCGGAATACCTGCGCAATATCAGCCTTCACGCGTACGATCTTCATTTGCCCTGGAACGATCTCCAGCTCGTCCGCAAATTTCAATTCCACGCCTTTTAAATTATTGTAGGGCTTGCGATATCCCCCCACGTGAAATTCAAAAATACTGCCGGGTGAATGCGATGCCGGGGACTTTCCTTCCAGCTTAAAAAAGATATAACCGCTGTTCCAGGTCCAGAACATTCCTTTCAACGGGTCAAGATCGCCACTTTGTGCACCGCTGCAGTTGTGAATGCTGTCCACACCAATGGTAAACAGCATAGAGACGAATTTGCCGTTGCGCACATGGCCCAACCATATTTCCTGTGACTTTGCGTCCTCCTCATCCACTAAATGAGAGCCGGGATAAGAATAGAATTTCCCGTTTCCGTCTTCGAGTTGAATGTTGCTGATGTAGTATTTGAATTTGGTGACGCTGTAATACTGACCGAGAGGATTGGTGTAAGCGAGTGTGTCCATCTTCAATGGGATTTCTCCAACATAATGTTCAAGATCGATCACGAGAATGGCCCCTCGCCCGGCCAGGCCCAGCGCCCGGTGTTCATGCACTTTTGTAAACGACAAAGCAGCCCAAAGGACTGCCATGCCGCATACACCACCAATAATATCTCTCAGGTTAAACACATTTCAAATATCGTCATTTCAGCTTCACGATCTTCGCCACCGCGCCTTGCTCACCCGCCTTCATGCGCAGGAAATAAATGCCGGCCGGGTAAGCCGTGAGGTCGAGTGTATAGCTGATGGTGGGCTGCATGTTGGTGATGGTTTGCACCAAGCGTCCTTTCGAATCGTAAAGTTCACCCGTGATATTGTTAGGTGATTCCGGTTCGAAATAAATGAATGTAAGATCGGTAGTGGGATTCTGGCTCACCTGGAATTTGATCTCGCTGTTGCTTTCGCTTATTCCCGTTGGGGTATAAGTGCTGGTCGACTCCGTAATGGTATTGTGGCCGGAGTTGGGTCCCGTGTTGCCGGCTTGCACCACGCCATAATAAGTTCCGTAAAAGGTATAAGGGAAAGCAGGGTTCAATTGCCCGTCCAGCGTAACAAAATACGCATACGTTCCATTGGGATATTCGGGTGTTACGCAAAATCTTCCGTTGCGCTGATCGAGATCGCCAGAGTTGGCGGTGTAAATGTAATCTTCAATGAAACATCCTGCGGGGTACGAAGAATTTACCGGAGGGCCGTT
>DATDFI010000083.1:0-9866 GCA_036522695.1 Bacteroidia bacterium
CCGAAAGCCTCGCCAGCACAGGCGAAAGCAAAATGAGTACGGCATACTTCATAAAAAAATAGTTGATGCTGAAAAAGGTCCACAGCATAATGATGTGAATGCTGAGACTCACGAGCCAGCCCAACAGGACCATAAATCTCGAGTCGGGATCCGATTCAAGTCCCAGGTAATCTGAAGCGAAGTCGCACACGCATAAAGTAAGCGCTTCAAAATATCCCATCCCCCAGATGAAAAGCAAGACCGACAGGATAACGGGATATAAATAATATGTCCACAAACCGTGCTTAAAAATAAAGGCCGTAGCTTCAAACCAGGTGCCCGTCCCAAGACGTATTTGCGCGCTTCTTTTCACTGTTGCAAAGAAAAGAATTAAACGGCAGGGAGCGCTTCGGAAAGACAGGCGCGTCCAGCGTTCTTTTTTCAGGTTATCTTTGTCCTCCCTTGAAAAAAGCACTTTATACACTTTTCATCCTCGCCATCGCGATAAGCACTCCCGCATTTTCGCAAACGCTCACTCAAACCATTCGCGGCACCATTCTCGATGCCGATTCCAAATCGCCTTTACCCGAGGCCAGCATCTTCCTTTTTACTTCCGATACCATTTTAATGACCGCCACTTCCAATGCCGATGGAAAATTCCGTCTCGAGAAAGTTCCGGTTGGCCGCAGGTCACTTAAAGTGGTGTATGTGGGCTACGATGATGCGGTGATCAATAACATCATCGTCACTTCCGGGAAAGAAGTGGTGCTCAACATCGAATTGCACGAGAAAGTGATCACCAGCGATGAAGTGGTGATCACTCCGGATAAGGATAAAACAAAAGCGAATAATGATCTTGTCACCAACAGCTCCCGCAATTTCAACTCCGAAGAAACCGAGCGTTATGCCGGCAGCAGGGGCGATCCAAGTAAAATGGTGGCTAATTATGCGGGCGTGGCCACCGGCAACGATGCCAATAACAGTATTATCGTGCGCGGCAATTCCCCACTGGGGGTTTTGTGGAGGCTCGAGGGCGTTGATATCCCCAATCCCAACCATTTCTCCACGCAGGGCGCCACAGGCGGACCGGTAAGCATTCTCAATAATAACCTGCTGGGCGCTTCCGATTTTCTCACGGGGGCTTTTCCTTCTGAATACGGGAATAAATATGCCGCTGTGTTCGACCTCCGGCTCCGCAACGGCAACAATGAAAAATACGAGTACCTCGCGCAGATCGGTTTTAACGGTGCCGAGTTCGGTGTGGAGGGCCCCCTGTTCAAAAAAAATGGCGGATCATTCTTACTCAACTACCGTTATTCCACTCTCGAATTATTTCAGTTGGCAGGAATAAGTTTCGGTGTTTCCGCCATCCCGCACTACACCGATCTTTGCTACAAATTCAACCTACCCACTCAAAAAGCCGGGGTGTTCAGCTTGTGGGGCATTGGCGGTGCCAGCCATATCGACCTGCTCGACAGCCAGAAGGACAGCACCGACTGGAGCTTTACCTCCAAAGGAGAGGACCTGCGTTTTTATTCCCGCATGGGCGCCACAGGGTTCAGCCACGTTTATTTTTACAACCCCAATGTTTCGCAGCGCATTTCGCTCTCTGCCAACGGGACTTTTTTCAAGATCACGCTCGATACGCTTTCATCCACGCGTGTGCCTTATCGCCAGTACGACAACACTTCCATTGACAAAGCATTGGTAGGCGCTTACTCGCTTTCCTGGAAACTCAATGCCCATCATCTTTTGAAGTTCGGGGCCAACTACGAGCAAAAATATTTCGATTACCACTCCCGGTACTGGTCAACCGACTATAACATTTATGTGGACGAATTAAAAGCCAATAACAACACCGGCATATTGCAGGGCTATGTGCACTGGCAATACCGCGCTACGGAGGATCTCACCTTCAACAGCGGTTTGCATTACCAGGTATTTATGCTCAACAATACGCAGGCGCTGGAGCCGCGCGCGGGCATGCGCTGGGCTTTCGCCAAAAAACACTCGCTCAGTTTCGCCTTCGGCATGCACAGCCAAACGCAGCCCCTCATTTATTATTTCTACCGTGAGTATGACCCTGCAACAGGCTTAAGCGTGAACACCAACCGCTCGCTCGGTCTCACCAAAAGCATACATTACGTAGGGGGTTACGATGTGAGTTTCTCGAAAGATATACGAATGAAAATTGAAGGATATTATCAAAACCTCTATAACATTCCCGTGAGTAAATATTACAGCAATTCCTTTTCACTCATCAATGCCGGTAATGACCTGGACGGGATACAACTTGTTGATTCGCTCACCAACAAGGGCACGGGTTACAACTACGGCACCGAGATCACGCTCGAGAAATTTTTCTCCAAAGGTTATTATTTCCTTACCGATCTTTCGCTGTACCGATCCAAATACAAAGGCAGCGATGGCGTGCTGCACAATACGGCATTTGCGGGCGGTTACGTGTACAACACACTAGGCGGTGTGGAGATCCCCCTGGGAAAAAAGAATAAAATTCTCGGTCTCGACCTCAAAGTGACTTTCGCGGGCGGCAATCGCTACACACCCATTGACGAATACCAGTCCGCCCTTCTCGGGCATGCCGTCAGCATCGATTCCCTCGCCTTCTCCAAGCAATTCCGCAATTATCAAAAAGTGGATTTCAAAATCTCATTCAAGATTAACAGCAAGCGCTGCACGCAAAGTATTTTCATTCACATCGAGAACATTCTAAACCACAAAAACATCCTCCAGCAAACCTGGGATACTTCCACCAACAGCATCAAGTACGATTACCAGTTGGGATTATTCCCGTATGCGGGGTACAGGGTGGAGTTTTGATGTGTTGTCGGGCGTTTCCACCTGACAGGTATTTTTCCTTGGAGCCATTAAACTGCAGTGCTTCTTTCCTCTTCCGTCCGGCTTTCCATTCCAAGTCCTCGTGCCGCCTGTCACCCTGGGCGTAGCCGAAGGGGCTGGCGGCACTCCGGGCTTTCCATTTCAATCCGGGCCAGGAATAACGCAGTTGCTTTACATTGAGCTCCGAACATCCGGCCGCGAGGGGTCGCAAAAAAAAACAGGTCCGTTTTCTGCTGCTGCCGCTGCTGCTTATAACTGCCGCTCTTTTTCCTATCTTCGCCTTTTATCAATTTTTCCGATGGAACTGACCAACCTCACTGCTATTTCTCCTATCGATGGCCGTTACCGCAAACAAGCCGAAAAGCTGGGCGAATATTTTTCGGAATATGCACTCATCAAATACCGCGTGCTGGTGGAGGTGGAATATTTCATCGCGTTATGCGAACTGCCGCTCCCCCAACTCAAAAATTTCAGCAAAAAAAATTTCAGAGCCCTGCGCGAAATTTATTCGGAATTCACCGTTAAGGATGCGCAAAAAATAAAGGACATCGAGAAGATCACCAACCACGATGTAAAGGCCGTGGAATATTTTCTCAAAGAAAGATTTGACGAATTAAAACTCAGTGACCACCGTGAGTTCATTCACTTCGGCCTCACCTCGCAGGACATCAACAACACAGCCGTTCCGTATTCAATAAAGGAAGCGCTGGAAGAATGTATACTCCCTGCGCTCAAAGCCCCGCTCGATAAATTAAAGACCCTTGCCAAAGAATGGGAAAAAGTCCCTTTGCTCGCACGCACACACGGCCAACCCGCATCACCCACGCGCCTCGGTAAGGAAATAAATGTTTTTGTTGCCCGGCTCGAAGCGCAGCTCAAGCAACTCAAGGCCATCCCGCTTTCTGCAAAATTCGGGGGTGCGACCGGCAACATGAATGCTCACCTTGTTGGTTATCCTGGGATCGATTGGAAAAAATTTGCCGATAACTTCGTGAACAAGGATCTTGGGCTCAACCGCTCTTATCCCACGACCCAAATTGAACACTACGATAACCTGGCCGCGCTTTGCGATGTATTCTCCCGCATCAATACCATTCTCATCGACCTCGACCGCGATGTATGGACCTACATCAGCATGGATTATTTCAAACAAAAGATCAAGGAAGGGGAAGTGGGCTCATCGGCCATGCCGCACAAAGTGAATCCCATCGATTTCGAAAACTCGGAGGGGAATTTAGGAATGGCCAACGCCATCTTCCGCCACCTGGCCGAAAAACTCCCCATCTCCCGTTTGCAGCGCGACCTTACCGACAGCACCGTGCTGCGCAACATTGGCGTGCCATTCGCACATTCGGTCATCGCTTACAATTCACTGCTCAAAGGTTTGAATAAACTCATTCTCAATCGCGAGGCGATCGATAATGACCTGGATGAAAATTGGGCGGTGGTGGCCGAGGCCATCCAAACCATTTTACGCAGGGAAAATTTCCCAAAACCCTACGAAGCGTTAAAAGAACTCACGCGCACCAATACACACATTACCCAAAAGTCCATTCACAATTTCATTGATGCACTTGGTGTTTCGGAAAAGGTAAAGCGGGAGCTGAAAAAAATAACCCCCCATAATTATACAGGGATATGATATCTCTTGAAGGATGATCCATGAAGGTCTCGGGTTTCACTTTTGTAAGGAATGCCATCAAATTTGATTATCCCATCGTGGAAGCCATCCATTCCATCCTCCCGCTTTGCGATGAAGTGATCGTGGCTGTGGGGAATTCGGAGGACGGAACGCTGGAGCTCATCAGGAACATTTCTTCACCTAAAATAAAGATCATCGAAACGGTGTGGGATGATCGTTTGCGCGAGGGCGGGCAGGTGCTGGCCATCGAAACCAACAAAGCTTTCGCAGCCATCTCGCCCGACAGCGACTGGTGCTTTTATATACAAGGTGATGAGGTGCTGCACGAAAAATATTTGCCGGCAGTAAAAGAAGCCATGGCCCGCTGGAAAGATGACAAGCACGTGGAAGGCCTGCTTTTCAATTACACGCATTTTTACGGTTCATACGATTACGTGGGCGATGCGCGCAGGTGGTACAAAAAAGAAATTCGCGTGATCCGCAATGACAAGAACATCACTTCTTATAAAGACGCGCAAGGCTTCCGCAAAAAGAAAGGGGACAAATTAAAGGTAAAACCCCTTGAGGCCTGGATCTATCATTACGGCTGGGTAAAGCCTCCTGCCGCGCAACAGGCCAAGCAAAAAAGTTTCCATAAAATGTGGCATGATGACGAGTGGATGAAACAAAATATTGCCGATGTGAACGAATTCGATTACTCAAAAATAGATTCGCTCGAAAAATTTACCGGCACCCATCCGCAGGTCATGCAGGACCGCATCAAAAAAATGAACTGGAAATTCACTTTCGATCCCTCTCAAAAAAAATTCCCGCTCAAAGCGAGGATACTCTATTTCTTCGAAAAAAAATTCGGGTGGAAGATTGGCGAATACAAGAACTATCATTTGCTGAAATGATCCCTGGAATTCACATGGCCTGTTGACAAACTTTTTGTCACCCTCGTTTTCTTCCTTTGGAAATAAGGTAGATTTGCCTTGAACAATAAAAGAAACGACATGAGAAAAAATTACATGAACAAGCTGCTTCTTCCCGCTGCATTGGTGTTGTTGTATGGGAGCAAGCTCAACGCCCAATGTTACAGTTGCGGCACAGGTGCCGATGGCGCTTACCAGGCTTTGAACAATACTACCCTTGCCGGGGGAACATACAATTTCACCAGCTTCACGATCAGTCCCGGTGTAACGGTAACGGTGACCGGGACCCAGCCGCTCACGATCATGTGCAGTGGTAACGTTGCTATTAACGGCACGCTGGATGCAAGTGGTGGAAACGGAACCAATGGAGTGACCTCATCCAATGCCGGCACAGGTGGTGTTGGGGTGGCCGGAGGCTCCAATGGCGGTGATGGGATTTATTCAAACAATACAGGCCCACTTGACGGACAAGCCGGTTTCGGCAATGGCATGGGCGCTTATGGCTCGGGCTGGTCGGGCGGAGGCGGTGCCGGCTTCGATACCGTTGGCCAAAGTTCGGGTGGAGTCGGAGGAGCGGGCGGACCTATTTACGGTGATGCGCAGCTTACCGTGGTGTATGGCGGATCGGGCGGTGGCGGAGGTTCGGGAGGTTATAGCTGCGGATCAGGTGGCGGGGGAGCAGGCGGTGGAGTTATCGTGATCAGCTCGTGCGGCACCATTACAATTGGAGCTACCGGCATGGTGAAGACCAACGGTGGAAATGGCGGAAGTGACGGCACCGGGAACTGCGGTGGTGGCGGTGGTGGATCGGGAGGAACCATCTGGATGGGAGCATCAACCATTACAAACAATGGCTCTATTTCCAGCGTTGGCGGTGCAGGTGGTGCTTCAGCTGTGCCCAACAACCCTTATTACGGAGGTGGTGGAAACGGATCGAAAGGGAGGATACGTCTTGACTACGTAACATTACTCGGAACAGGTACTGTTACACCGGCAACCGGGTATACCAGCCCTTTGCTTTCTTCAACTCCATCCAGCACGCCTGATAATGGAACGGGCAATGGAACAGCAACGGCAAATGCAAGCGGGGGAACTTCACCTTATACTTATGCATGGAGCCCGGGCGGGCAAACCACTTCTACAGCAACCGGTCTTACAACGGGAAATTATACTGTGGTCGTTACCGATGCCAATAACTGCACCGTATCGGCTACTATCGTTGTCGGCACATCGGTGGGTTATGCTTCGAACGTAACTTCATACGAAGACCTGAATGTATTTCCCAATCCTGCCACTGATAAAGTGATCGTACGGGGCGGGGCGATCGTGCAACAGGAACTCAACCTCCAGTTACTCGATATTACAGGCAAAGTGATCAGAAACGAAACGCTGAGCGCGAACGGAAGATGGGTGCATGAGATGAGCGTGAGCAACCTGGCCGAAGGAATTTATTTTATCCGCTTAACGGATGGGTCGGGATCCAAAGTAAAACGTATTGCTGTGGTCCGGTAAATATTTATTGATCAATAAAAAAGTCTCACTGTTTAATGGTGAGACTTTTTTTATTGTAACGCTGGAAAGCCGGGCCTTTAAAAATTGCAGGACCGGATCATGTTTAAACTTCCACGCTCGGCATCATTTACCACGCTCCATCCCGGTACATCGTACTTAATACTTTGCACTTCCTAAAACAAACCTTCCAGCAACTTATCATCCGCCACATTCGGCAGGGTTACTTTCAGGTTTTTACTGCGCTTCATTTCCCTTTCTATAGCGAACATCGCCTCTTTATTGCGTGCCCAGCTCCTGCGCGCAATGCCATTGTTCACATCCCAGAATAACATTTGCTTCAATCTCCTGTCGGCATCCGCGCTTCCATCCAGCACCATCCCGAATCCACCGTTTATCACCTCGCCCCAGCCCACGCCTCCTCCATTGTGAAGCGAGATCCAGGTCGCACCGCGAAAACCATCTCCCACAAAATTATGCACCGCCATATCGGCCGTGAATTGTGAACCGTCATAGATATTTGATGTTTCACGGTAAGGAGAATCCGTACCCGAAACATCATGGTGGTCACGACCCAAAACAACGGGGGCCGATATCTTCTTCTCGCGTATCGCTTTATTGAATGCTTCGGCAATTTTCATTCTTCCCTCAGCATCCGCATACAAGATGCGCGCCTGCGAACCCACCACCAGCTTGTTTTTCTGTGCTTCTTTGATCCAGTGTATGTTATCCGCCAGCTGCTGGCGAATTTCTTTCGGTGCCTTTTTATAAATGCCTTCCAGAACTTTGGCAGCGATCTTATCCGTCACCGCCAGGTCCTCCGGATCGGCCGAAGTGCATACCCAACGGTACGGACCGAACCCATAATCAAAGCACATGGGCCCCATGATGTCCTGCACGTACGACTGGTAACGGAAATGAGTCTCATCTTTCATGATGTCCGCTCCCGCACGGCTCGCCTCCAGCAAAAAAGCATTGCCATAATCGAAAAAATACATTCCGCGTTCCGTCATTTTATTGATGGCCGCCACCTGCCGCACCAAGCTCTTCCGGACCTCAACGCGGAATTTAAAAGGATCTTCAGCCATCATCACTTTCGCCTCCTCGAATGAGATCCCGGCAGGATAGTATCCTCCCGAATAAGGATTATGCAGGGAAGTTTGATCGGAACCTATCTCCACCTTCACATTTTTCTCAGCGAAACGTTCCCACAGATCAACAATATTTCCCTGGTAAGCGAGCGAGACCGCTTCCTTCGCTTTCCGCGCTTTTTCAACCCGCACGATCAGCTTGTCGAGGTCATCAAATACTTCATCCACCCATCCCTGCGAATGGCGGGTATGCGTGGCTTTGGGATTTACTTCCGCGATCACGCCAATCGCACCTGCAATTTTAGCTGCTTTGGGCTGGGCACCGCTCATTCCACCCAATCCCGATGACACAAAAACCTTTCCCGCCAGGCTCCCCTCACCGCCTTTCAACATCCGGCCCGCATTCAAAACAGTGATCGTTGTTCCGTGCACAATTCCCTGCGGACCTATGTACATGAACGAGCCGGCTGTCATTTGTCCGTACTGCGTTACTCCCAGCGCATTGAATTTTTCCCAATCGTCCTGCTTCGAATAATTCGGGATCATCATCCCGTTGGTCACTACAACGCGCGGAGCATCTTTGTGCGAGGGGAAAAGCCCCAGCGGGTGACCCGAATACATCACAAGCGTTTGCTCGTCCGTCATCTCGCTCAAATACTGCATCGTTAAAAGATACTGCGCCCAATTCTGGAACACGGCCCCATTGCCACCGTAAGTGATGAGCTCATGCGGGTGTTGCGCCACAGCGTAGTCAAGGTTATTGCTGAGCATGTGCATGATGGCCGCAGCCTGCTTGCTCTTATGCGGGTAATCATGAATGGGACGCGCGTAAATTTTATAATCGGGACGAAAGCGATACATGTAAATGCGGCCGTACGTTTTCAGCTCTTCTGCAAATTCCTTTGCAAGTGTGGCGTGAAACTTTTTGTCAAAATAACGAAGTGCGTTTTTTATCGCCAGCCTTTTTTCTTCGGGCGACAAAATATCCTTCCGTTTCGGTGCATGATTGAGCGATGCATCAAAAGTTTTAGGTTCCGGCAATTTTGCAGGAATGCCTTGTTGCACCAGCTTCTGAAAATCCTTAACGTCCATAATGGAAAATACCCTGCGAAATTAATAATCTTATTGGTAATGAAGCGGATCGGGAGCAACGCTGCGGCATTCCATATTTCCCGGTAGTCCCTTCAGCAAGGCACGTTACACGGTAACGTGTCGGCTGCCGGGGCTATGCTCAGCCGTTCGCATCCTATAGAAACTCATAAAACAAAAACATAGAGCGGAAGTGACGCCCGAACGAGGGGCCTCTCCACCGGCACTACAAAAAACACTTCATTTAGCCTTTAGGATCATTCTTCTTCCCCTCCACTTTCCCGGTCTTCTTATTATATCCATACGGACAATGCTTGCAGCCGCTCATGCAGCAATAACCCCGCTTCAAGTGGTACTTCTCCGTGAAAACGATGAAGCCATCTTCACTCATGTAGAAATCCCCGGGGTCGAGGTTATTTGGAAACTCGCTCATTGCGGCACGTTTACTTTCATCCATTCTTCAGCCGAGTTGCATTTGACCTCTGCAGTAACTTTCGAATTCAATTTCTCCTGCGCATTATGAATGCTTTTTGTCACCATGGCGTGCGTGATCGCTTCATCATCCTTCATTCCCATTTTCTTTACCAGGTCAATGATCTTATCGGCACCAAAAATTTTCATCATCGGTTCGTCCAATGCCGTATAAAACCGGACCTGCACATTACCTGCATCCTCACCGAAAATGTTTTCGATCCCGGACAGCACCGCATCTTCGGTTGATGAAAGCGGGTAATGCTCGGCAAAAACAAGTAAAGGCGAAGATTTTGATCTTATTGCGCTTCT
>DATDFI010000084.1:0-6017 GCA_036522695.1 Bacteroidia bacterium
AGGTCCAACCGGGAATAATGGCGCTAACGGTGCTACTGGGCCTACTGGTGCAAACGGAACAAATGGTGCGACAGGACCAACAGGTGCCAATGGAACAAATGGTGCAACGGGCCCTACCGGCTCGAATGGTGCAACCGGGCCTACCGGCCCTGCCGGTTTGTATAACAATACTTATTTCCAACAAAGCACCGGTGGTATCACGCCTCCGGCTTTTCCCACTTTCCAGGTGATACCCGGCCTTACCCAAACAGTTACATTGACCGCAAACGCAATTGTCTATGTATATTCTGATGGTGGCATTCAAACACAATCGGCATCAACAACGGGTAATTCAACAGTTGACGTGGCGTTGCATAACAACGGGGCGCTCGTAATTTCCGCAACCGGTGGAGGATTCAAACGCGTCACCGTTAACAATACCACGTCACTGGTCAACCAGATCGGTTATTGGTCAACGGGAGTTTACATTACACTCGGCCCGGGCACCTATACCTTCGATGTCAGAGCCAGGATGAACGGAGGTACGAACGCCACGGTGAGCGGCAACAACACTTCGGTGTTGCAAGGTGTTTTGCTTGTGCAGGTGATCTACAATTGATGGTATGAAAACGATATTCTTTACTTCGCTTTTGGGGTTTATTCCTTGCATGTGTTTTTCGCAGAGCACTAATTCAAATACCGTTTCGTCCTCTTCGTCTTCGGTCATTGGAACGCAAACCACCGTTACGGCAACAACCTCCGATTCCGTAAAAGTACGATCGCAAAACAGCAGCTTGAACGGAACTTCCCCATCTGTATCCCATACTGATGCGAACAAAGAGCAGTTCGAGCCTAAAAAGGTGAATTCCGATTTACAAGGCACTTCCAAACCGAAATAAGATCCTTCTGCCAATCGCAGCCGCCTCTACCGTTTGTTGAAAAGCCTCTACGACTGAAATTTGTTTTTTTCAGTTAATATTCTATTTTTGTAAGATTAATCCACACCCTTCACTATGAAAAGAAATCTACTGAAGAAAATTTCTCTCGGAGTTATTTTCAGCACTATTTTTTTTTTCCGGTAGCATTAAAGCGCAGGATAACGTTGGTATAGGAACCAACACACCCAACGCCAACGCTATACTCGATATCGTTTCTACCAACAAGGGTATACTCGTTCCCCGCCTAACAACTGCACAACGTCTTGCAATTCCTACAGGTCCAACCACCGAAGGATTGCTCGTTTATGATATAACCTTTCAATGTTATTTTTACTGGAATACTTCCACCAGCCAGTGGATCTCTCTGTGCCAGCTTTCAGGCCCTACCGGACCTACCGGACCTGCAGGTGCTAGCGGAGCCAATGGTGCAAGCGGCTCCAATGGTGCAACAGGCCCTACCGGCCCTTCGGGTGCGAACGGGGCAAGTGGTGCGAATGGAACTACGGGTCCCACCGGGGCTAATGGCTCTAACGGTGTAACGGGCCCTACCGGACCTACCGGTGTTAATGGCGTAACCGGTCCTACCGGATTTGGCGTTGGGCCCACCGGCCCTACAGGGGCTAACGGAACCAATGGTCCTACAGGACCCACAGGTGCTAATGGAACTAACGGCACCAACGGTGTTACCGGCCCTACTGGCGCTAACGGTACAAATGGTGTAACCGGCCCAACCGGAGCCAATGGAACGAATGGAACAAACGGTGTTACAGGTCCCACCGGTGCCAATGGAACTAACGGTACTAACGGGGTTACAGGCCCCACAGGCGCCAATGGAACTAACGGTGTTACCGGCCCCACCGGCCCCAACTGGACCATCACAAGCGATAACTTTAACGCGAACGGAAACCTGGTGATCATTACTACTTTCCCGCAAACAGTTACTTCAACCAATGCTGCGTGGCTTACCACCGGTAACTCCGGTATAAACGGAACCAATTACCTTGGAACTAATAATGCTGCAGACCTTATTTTCAAAACAAATTCGATAGAACGGATGCGTACGTTCTCAGCAGGTACGATAAACGTCAACAATGCGACCACTGTTGTGGCAGGAGATATCTTCTCGGTATTCGGAACAGGAATGGTAGGGGCGATCAGTCCTCTTGGCGACTGGCCTATCAACGGCTATGGAACCGGTAACGGTGCTGGTGTGTATGGAAGCGGAAGCAGCGCAACAGGATTTGGTGTGTACGGAAATAATTCGAATGCCAGCGGAACAGGTGTAATAGGCGGTGGTAACGGAGGTGGTGGAACTTATATGGTAACAGGTAGCGGTGGCGCTTTCACCGGGATTCCTCTCGGGGCCCTTGGCTACGGAACTAACGTTGGTACAGGCATAGGATTACTGGGGGTGGGGAACGGCCTTGCCTCTCCTTTTCAAACTCCTGTTTCTGGTTCGGGCGTGCATGGCGATGGACTGGATTATGGTATGACCGGTTACGCCAATGGAAACATGACACTTCCTGCTAATGGAAGGTGGGGAGGTTACTTTGATTTTCTGGCGAGCGCAAACGGCTTTGCGTACGTGGGCGGGCGCGTAGGTGCAACTGACTATGGTATTTATTCATTAGGTACAAAGTTTTGCGGTGTAGCCGGCTTTAATGGTGAATACCGCGGCATGGCCTGCCCTGAAGCACCCGAGATCCTTTTCCAGGATTACGGCAGTGGGCAATTAGTGAACGGTAAGGCACATATTACACTGGACCCCTTGTTCTCAAAAAATATTTACATCGATGACCAACGGCCGCTTAAGGTTTTTGTGCAGCTCGAGGGCGATTGCAAAGGCGTGTACGTGACTAACAAAACCATCAATGGTTTTGATGTGATAGAACTCGATGGAGGTAGCTCGAATGTGAAATTCACCTGGGAAGTGGTGGCGAACCGTGCCGATACCAAGGATGAAAATGGCAATGTAACTTCTGTATATTCTACCTTCCGTTTTGGCGTGATGCCGGGAAGATTGCCTTACAAGTCGAACGAGATGAGGAAAGGCCCGACAAAAAAAATGTAACTAAGGTTTTAAAATAAAAATCAAAATGCACCTGCTGATCCGGGTGCATTTTTTTTGAGATCATTTTCTATTCGATACAGGCCTCTTTCTTATTTCATTTTTTATTATAAATTTGATTGACTCATCTCCTTCGTATTCACCCTCAAAACTTTTCCCATGAATACTTTCCATTCAAGCGTATCACGTCTTTTATATGCGGCAATTTTTTTTGTTCTTCTTTCTTTTGCTGCTCAATCAAATGCAACGAATAATTTTAGCCATGTTCCATTAACGCAGCTACGGAGCCAGGATTGCGGCAAATTCAATCTCGATTTGAGCGATGTGCTGTATGCCGATCCTGTACCGGGAGCCACATCCTACGAATTCCAGCTTGAGTTCTTCAACACTCACCAGGTGCTCAGCTATACAAGCAGCAGCACAGCGCTCAACCTATCACTTGTACCGGGTATTTTTATTGTTCCGAATCTTTCGCAGGGCACAACGTATCGTGTGAAGGTACGTGCGTTCATCGGTTCCAATGCCGGAAATTTCGGCCAGGTTTGCTTTATCAATCTCAAACAGGATAACACTACCCTAACCCAAGCAATACAGGAACCGAGAAATAATATTTTTTATTCGCAGCTGATCACGATCCAGGCAACTGATGCGAGTGTTATTCCAACTACATCACATGGACAAACTGTTATTGGAGTGAACAGTATCGCACCGCAGTACCATAACTTGAGAATACTCATCAAAAATGCGGTAATGGCCGAAGGGGGAAATCAAAACCAGGTTCAGTTCAAGCGAATAAATATTGATGATGCCCTGCCGACCCCCGTATGCAGGGAGATCTTCGAAGTGTATTTCCCTGTAATGGTCAATATCGACAATCTTGTTACGCAGCTTCGCACCACGGCCGGTATTAAATACGCATGCAAACCTTATAACGTTATGCAAACTTGCGGGGTTCCATTTACCGATCCGGGCGCAAGCGGCACCTTCTCGAACTGGAATATCAATTTCATACAAGCGCCTAATGCCTGGGTATTTTTGCAGGGCGCACCTACCCAAGCCACCGCAATAATGGAATCAGGAAGCGGACCCTATGTTGGGGGACGCGCATCCTTTACACATCCTGATCTTGTTGGCAGGATCCTCAACGCACCTTATCCCGTGACCGATTTCAGCGGACACGCAACCAGTGTTGCCGGAGTGATTTGCGGTATTCCTAACGGAACAGGGATAATCGGAGTTGGCTATAATACCACCCGGGTTGCGAGCTACACGCTTGCTTTTGGAAACTACTTCGGGGAACTTGCTGCATTGGCCGCTTCAACTTACCAGGCTGGGAGCAACCCCCGTTTTCTTAACTGCAGCTATGTTCACATCAGGGGAGTGTTCGATTTTACCCTTGGCGGATGGTACAATGTATACGATAACTGGACCAACCTCGCACCTTTTATGGCACCTCTTATTGCTTTGCAAACAACCAATAATGTTTTGATCACTGCAAGTGCCGGAAATTCCATGTATGAAGGACCGCTCGCACACCTCTATTTGCGCGGAATAGGATATCCTTTTGCCCTTCCGGGTGTGATCGGTGTTGGAGCAACTTTCCCTGGCAGCTCCTGTGGCGAGCGAGGAAATGGAAGCGGTGATCCCTACGCTTTCTCTACTTCTTCAGGAATTAACTGGAATTATAATTTCACCGATCCCACCAATCCCGATCCCGTGGATGTGGTAAGGCAATACGATGGATTTTTAGATATGACTGCGCCCGGCTCATTTATCGATGTTGCAAATTTCAGCAACCCGGGCCCCACTAATACCATCCTGGGCGGATCGGCAGGAACAAGCTTATCTGCTCCCACAGTGTGCGCAGCAGCGGCCTGCATGGCCTCGGTAAATCCCTCGCCCTCCTTCACCAATACCGACATTACGCGAATTCTGTTTGAAACGGCCGACAAAGTGGGATATGATCCAACCGGCCTCACCTATGGCCAGCTCAATCTAAACAACAGCTATTGCCTGGGGTATCGCTATAACAGCGGATTGCTCACCGATCCTAACGTTGATTACTGCATGGGGCATGGCCGGTTAAACATGCTGAGCGCTTTAATGAATGCTGCAGGGTTAAATACGGGAGGCTTTACCATTAACAACCCGATGACCTACAATTGCATTACAGTGAACGACATTAATGACCACACCTACCTTTATACGACCAACGGCTATGGCAATTTTAATGAAGCCTGGGAATATGACGGAGTATTAAATCAAAATGGCGCTCAAATCATATTTGACGGGAACAATGTGGTGAGCACAACGGTAAAACTCGAGCTTGCCTCCAATTCAACATTCCGCACCTCCAATGGCTCCACTCTTAATTTCAAAAATAATGCGGACCTGCTGCTGCAACCGGGAAGCAATGTCAGCGGCTTTGGGACGCGTTTCATTATTGAGAACGGTGGAACGGTAAACCTTTCGGATAGAAATTTCAACGTGCCGTCCGATGCGTTGGTGGAAATAAAAAGCGGGGGAAACCTGGACATTTCAAATAATACCGGCATCACAGTGCAATCGGGTGGCACGCTCGTGATCCGTTCGGGGGCCAACCTCGTGCTCCAGGGAAATTCTACCATCACGGTTCAACCCGGTGGATACATATGCATTGAAAACGGTGCGAATATCACTTTACAAAATACGGGAAGCATCATCAATATCCAATCGGGTGCGTTCAGTGGTTCTTACCCCCAGCTTCTCATCAATACCAATTGTATTTGTCCCGGTAACATTTCGTTCACCGGGTCAGGAAGCATTATCCATCCATTCAACGACATCTATGGCTTTAAGTACACTACCCCCAAATCAATAGTAAAGATCGACCCTTCAAACGGGAACACACTGCAAACGATCACCCTGCTTCCTTCAACGCTTATTAATACTCTGGCAGGGTCTTCTACTTATGATCCGAATGGCGGGTTCTATATCTTCAGTGGCTCCGACCAGGTAACGGGCGCTATGCATTACACTATTGATGTAGCTAC
>DATDFI010000085.1:0-4560 GCA_036522695.1 Bacteroidia bacterium
CATGATCCGCATCAAGAACGGGGAGACGGTGATCCTGGGCGGGCTGGAAGAAAATACCAACAGCGAAAGCGGCAGCGGGGTACCCATGCTCTCCAACATTCCCATCCTGAAATGGTTCTTCAGCAGCAGAAGCCGTACGAAAACAAAAGGCAAGCTCACCATTTTTATCAAGGCCAGCCTCATCAATTAATATGACGATAAAAGAAAGATACAGGCAGTTATTCAAAGCAAGCACAGTGGCCGGTGTGGAATACGATGTTTTGCCCGGGGGCGAGGTAACTGTTTCCTGCGTGGTTTTAAAAAACAGGAAGGGACAGGTGGAGATCGAAAAGCAGGAAGCGCACCTGAAAACGATCTCAGCGCTGGCAAAATTTCTGCCAAAGGATATCCCCGTATTCCTGGCGCTTAACGGAAAAGGAATCATCCACAAAAAAATACCCCAGCCGGGACCTGGCGGATCTGCTATCGGCCATGTGCTGCCCAATGCGGAAGAGACGGATTTTTATATGCAGCAGATCCCTGCCGGTGAAAAGTATTGTTTTGTTTCTGTGGCGCGCAGGCAGGCGGTAGATGAATTATTAAAAGAATTCATGCTGGGCGGCATCCAGGTTGTATCCTGCAGCTTCGGTCCCTTCCAGGTGAGCAGCTTGTCGCCTTTATTGAATCTCAACGAAAGTGTGAGCAACGATGTGCGTATAGGCCGGCACAAGCTTAAAATAATGTCGGGAAGAGTAGAAGAGTATGCTGCAGGTGAAGCGCAGGCCGATGAGATAAACATTTCTTTCGGGGATATGCAGGTAAGATCCCCTTTGCTGGTGGCACTCTCAGCGGCCATCTCCCATTTTTCCGGCTCAACCGTTTGTGCCGATATCCCTTCGCTGCGGCATGAGATGGAAGAATATTTTCAGAAAAACAGTTTCCGGTCCTTGTCAAAGGCGCTGGTGGCGTGCTTACTTTTCTTGCTGCTCCTGAATTATTTTCTTTTCGAACATTATTCAAAGAAGCACAACGAGCTGATCCTGAATTCCACCATCAACGAGAGCGCTTTGAATAAATACGAGCTGCTGCAAAAGGAGGTAAAGGCTAAAAAACAGTTCCTCGACAGCATGGGCATGCTGGAGACCTCCCGTGTGTCCTATTATGCCGACCAGCTTTGTTTCGACCTGCCGGCTGCCATTCGCCTCGACCAGCTCAACATCAATCCTCAAATAAAGAGCAGCCAGGATGAGAACGCCTTCACTTTCCTGCAAAAAAAGATAACCGTGAGCGGGAATTGCCGCAAAAGCTCGGAGCTGAATGCGTGGATCAAAAAAATAAAGAATAAGACGTGGATCAGGGCGGTGAACCTGGTCCACTTCTCGCAGGACAAGATCAGCGATGCGGGGGTATTTACCATTGAGATCAGTGTTACATGAACAGGTTTAAAAAAATAAGCTACAAAAAGAAGAACCGCCTGCTGCTTTGGGGCGGACTTGCCGTGCTGTTCCTTATTTATAAGCTTACTTTTTCAAAAACCATTTCGCTTTATTTCTCCTGCAAGGAACTGGACCAGCATATGGAAATGGCTGCGAATGCTCCCGGCCGTATCGATGCGCTTGAAAAGGAATCAGCGCGACTGGACCGTTTGCTGGGAAAAGAACAAAGCGACAACCTTACCCAACAGTCCCTGCTGGAGGTGGTCACGGCTTATTGCCAGCAGAACAATATCCTGCTGAAGGAATTCCCGCAAACCCTGCGGGCGAGCGAAAAGGAATATACCATTGAGACCAATTATTTTGTGATGGAAGGCCCTTTTCAAAAATTGTTGAGCCTCGTGTACAGGCTGGAGCAAAAAACGAAAACGGGAAAGATCGCTTCGGTAAGCTATTCCACCCGCACCGACCTGCGCACGAAAGAAAGAATATTGACAGCCACGGTCTTTATCCGGAATATCCGGAGGGCATCATCTACTGCTATACTGGATAAGACCCGGGAAAGATCAAATGAAATGTAAAACTGAAAATACCTTGAACATGAAATATATTTTTTCGCTCCTGTTTGTACTTGTGCTGGCGGTCGCAGCCTGCACTTCCGATTTTATTGAACCTAACCTGAAGCACAAAACGGTAACGCTTTTATCGCCTCCCGACAATTACCGCACCACCAATTTTACCAATACCTTTTGGTGGGATGAATTGAAGGGCGCAACAAGCTACAGGATACAGATCGTTGATTCTGATTTCAGCTACATCAGGCGCTTGGTGCTCGACTCCACTGTATCTTCAAATAAACTTTCATACACTTTAGCCCCGGGTTATTATCAATGGAGGGTGAAGGCGCTGAATAATTCCAGCGGCACTGATTTTTCTTCGGCACGCTCGATCCGTATCGACAGCACCACCAACCTGGCGAACCAAAGCGTTTCATTGGTGTCGCCAGCCAACAATGTGTACACCAATTCCACGTCCAATACTTTCAAATGGCTGAGCATGTATTCGGCTACCGATTACCGTTTCCAGCTTTTCGATCTTTCCAACGGCAGTACGATCACCGATATCACCCTGCAAACCGACTCCTTTGTTTATACGCTGGGTCAGGGCCAATACAAATGGCAGGTACGCGCGCAGAATACAACGAGCAATTCCCCGTATTCATCCCGCACCATAAATATCGACACCTCGCCTCCCAACGCGCCAACTCCCCTTGGGCCCGCCAACGGAGCCACCCTGCCTAACCCGGTCGCGCTGAGCTGGAACAGGGATAACAGCGCTGTGGGAGACAGTTTATTTATTTATGCAGACTCGCTTTATGTAACAAGGCTGGTAAATATTTACACCACCAATACCAGTTACAATTACACCGGTGTTTCCACCCAGCCCTATTTCTGGAGAGTGAAATCCACGGACGTTGCCGGGAACTGGAGCGCCTATTCTGCCTTGAGAAAATTTATTGTGCAGTGAAAAATAAAAAGATGATGCAATACCTGGTGATGCTGGCCACTGCCGGAATTTGGGGAGTGGTGGGCTACCGCATTTACACGGCTTACCACGCTTCCGATCCCAGGCCCGACAACGAGGATCATTTCATCGTTTCTGCTGATTCTACTTCATTGCCCGATACCTTTTCGATAATGGCCAATTACAGGGATCCATTTCTTGATAAGATGCAGGCGGAAAAGCCACCGCTGAAGACAAACCCGGTTAAAACAACAACTCCCTTACCCGTGGTAAAAAAAACGGAGCTCACCTGGCCGCCCATTACTTACGAAGGGATGATCAGGAATGAGCAATCGAAAAAATTATTGGCTATCGTTCATATCAATGGGCAGGGGATGATGCTTAAACCGGGAGAGGCGTTCTCGGAGATCATATTGAGCAAGGTTTTTAAGGATTCAATAGAGTTGGTTATGGGTAAAGAGAAAAAGATAGTACGCAAATGAAGAACAGGGTCTTTTTGATATTAGCTCTTTTCACCTGCTTTGCAGGCAAGGCAAGTGCAGGCGAGCGCGAGGATGGCACCTACGAAATAAACCTGGCCAAGCGGGATTCTTCGGTGAGGGCTTATGTGTATAACGAGCCGCGGGTGAAAAAAACGGACCCGGAACTCACCTATTACTGGTATGCTTATAACAAGATCATTTACACCCAGGGTGGTTATGACGGGCGCTTGCTGCATGGCCAGTACACCTGCTTTTACCCGAATGGAAACCTTAAGCAAAAGGGAATGTTCAAGAACGGGCTTAAGGTGGGTAAGTGGATGCTTTGGTATGCGAGCGGCACGGTGGCCGAGATCTCGAATTGGGAGAACGGTCGTAAAGAAGGGATCACGAAAAATTTTGACCAGAACGGCAGCGAGGTGATGGAGGCATCATATCATAAGGGCAAGCTCAACGGCAAAATGATACGCATAGCTTCGGGTAAAGTGATCGAACAAAAAAAATATAAAGACGGAGTGGAAGTGATCCGGCCCATGAAGAAGAAGGAGCATGAGGACAAACCCCGCATTAATAAGTCTGATTCGGGAGATAAGAAAGAACCCGTGATCCCTGTGAAAAGGAAATTTTTCCGGAAAAAGAAAACTCCTGAGAAGAAACCGTTAAAGGACAACCAGGAGACCATTTCGGGCACAAAGAAAAACAGTAAGTAAATGCTCAGGGCCGCTGCTATCTTTTATGCTTTGGTGATGGCGCTTGTCATCGCTATTATCAGCGGCAGCCTGCTGATGTATTCTTATTTCTCTACCATTCACCTTGAATCCTGCCGGGCGCAGGAGCGCAAGCTGGACGATGTGAATTCAGGGATCACCTTTTTACTTTCCGCCCAGGAGAGTATTATGCTGAACGAAAAAAAAACGCTGGACCTGTTTGGCAATGGAAAAGATTCCGTAGAGCTTTTTAGAAAGAGCTGGGGTGCATTCGAGATCATTTACAGCAGTGCGAAAAATTCTGTTTTTTCGAAATGCGCCATGGTGGGCTGCAATTGTGCGAGCGATTCCGACCTGGCCTTTTACCTGGCCGACCGCGATGCGCCACTGACCCTGTGCGGAAAAACTTCCTTAAAGGGAGTTTGTTATTTACCCAGG
>DATDFI010000086.1:0-3703 GCA_036522695.1 Bacteroidia bacterium
ATATTTCGGTGGCAATAACGTGGACTACATTGACGAAATATGGAGAACTTCCAATTCTGAAATGGTCGTTTGCGGCTCAAGCATCAGCACCAATGTGATGGCTACAACCAATGCCTGGCAACCGAATAATTCTTCTCCCAATAATTACGATGCGTATTTCGCGCGCTTCAGCAGCAGCGGAACACTGTTACTCGGGTCATTTTACGGAGGCTCTCTCCAGGACAATGGTCATGGCCTTGCGATCAATTCAACTGGGCAATTGTACATCACCGGTGAAACATACAGCAGCGACAGTATCGCATCGCAAGGGGCATTCATGACCACGTACACATCGGGAGGAGATGCATTCCTTGGAAAATTCTGTTTATCCCCGGAACCATTGATCTCTCCTTCTGGGATAAATACGATTTGCGATTCAACCAGCCTCACCCTGGTGGCGAGCCCCGGCTACAATTCATATTCCTGGAACAACAGCACCTTTAACGATTCGCTTATCATTCCCGCCAACAGCGCTTCAGGAGCTTATTATTACACCATAACGGTTACTGATGCATTCGGCTGCACGGGAACTTCCGATACCACCACAGTAAATATTGATATCTGCAACGCAGTTATACCGGATGAAAATAATTGGTCGCTGAATGTTTACCCGGTACCTGCTCATGATCAATTGCAGGTCCTTTTCCAGGGGAATGAGAATGAAGAAAAGCAGGTGGAACTTTACTCAGCCGAAGGGAAGCTTATTTTCACCGCTTTTGCCACTGGCGATAGGTATAATATCGACCTGAAAAAATTCGCGGGCGGGATCTATTTCCTCCAGGTGAAATGCAGGGAAGGCGTTATCACGCGGAAGATCATTAAAGAATAAGCGCTATTTATTGCAAGGATTGTCCTTCACAATATGCGTGAAATGATACCGGGTAAGAAGTGCGTTGATATAATCCCGGAATTTGCCCGATAAGCCCGTGGGCAGGTAAACATTTGCTCCTTTCATTTTAACAGGCTCCGAATTTTTTATTCTTAAATAAGAATAGAGTTTGTTGCAGTCCATGCACACTTCAATGTAATTTACCGCGACACCATCCTTCATAAATACGACCCCAAGATGCGGGTTCCAGCAGATGGATGCTCCACAATCGAAAGATGATGTGTCAATTAAAAATCCGTAAAGTGAATCGGATTCCATCTTTGTTAAATATGCCTGGCGCTCGCCTGCTTTTCGGTTTACGGGCCTCCCAACAATATCATTTCTTTCGGAAGGAAATGGGCCGTCCATAGAAGGCAGAAATTCAAATATCATCACGGAATCAAATTGCGCGCCTTTGAAATTCGCGTGCTTCTTTTGAGCAGGAAGAGCGCTTTGAAAAATAGCGAGTGAAATAAAAACAGCGATGAAATTTTTCAAAAGAAAATGGCAATTACCTGATAAGACTTACATGCCCGACATACTCGTGCTGGTTGTGCATATAATCGTTGATCTCCACCTCCCACACATAAACATCCTCCTCGCATAAGCGGCCTTTTAATTTGCCATCCCAGTGCGCATTCCAGTCTGTTGTCTCGAAAATAAGATTGCCCCAGCGATCGAATATCCACATGTGGTAAGTTCCTTTATCCATACCCGAACCCACGGGAAAAAACTCGTTGTTCTTATTGTCACGGTTGGGCGTAAATGCATTGGGAACGTAAAAAGAATAGAAAGGCCCGATCTCCAGCGTGAGCGAAGAAGAATCACAACACGCATTAGCATTACAAACCTTCTGCGAAACAGTGTATGAGCCCGTGTCCTGGTAAGTGAAACTCGGGTTCTGCTGGGTGGAAGTGGAATGAGAAACATCACCGAAATCCCATTGCCAGCTTGAAGCACCGGTAGAGCAATCGGTAAAATGAATGGTGGGTTCAAGAATGGTGGTGGGCTGAGGGCCCAATGAAAAACAAGAGACCGGCCGGGGGTAAACGGTGACCATATTGTTGTGCGTAGAACTTGCAATGCATCCGTGATTGTCCGTGATGGTCAGTGTCACAGAATAAGTTCCGGGATTAGTGTATGTATAAACGACAGGATTGGTGCACGAAGTGGCCCCGTTGCTATTTCCGAAATCCCACACGCAGTTGGTGGAGTTAGGCGTGTTGTTCGTGAAGGTAACCATGAGCGGTTCACAACCCACTGTATCTATCGCTGTAAAATTTACTACGGGCAAAGGATAAACCGTGACCAATACACTTGCAGAAGAGGAACACAACCCCTGCGTGACCGTAACGGTATAGCTGGTGGTGACGGTCGGTGATGCGATAGGGTTACTGATGGTGGTACTGCTTAATCCTGTTGCAGGGGTCCATTGATATGTTCCTCCACCCGATGCCTGCAATTGCGCATTTCCTCCAATACAAAATGAAACGGGCGGCCCTGCACTCGCGTTGGAAGCAGGACTGGTATTGATCACTACGGTATCACTTGCGATCCAGCAGCCTTGCAATCCGCCCGTAACATAACAAGTATAAGTGGTAGAAGCGGTAGGGGTGGCAACAGGATTTGCAATAGTGGCATTACTAAGCGATGAAGCGGGCACCCAGGAATACGTGGGAGGTGTTGCCCCGCAGGCATTTTGAATGGTGCAGTTCAGTTGAGAGTTGCCCGGTACGCAAATGAGAGTGGGGTTGCCCGAAGCGGTAGCTGTAGGCTGAACGAAAACTCCGGGAGTGGTGAATGTGAATGTGGCCGTCCAGGAACTGAAGATGGCCGGGTTGCCCGCTTCCACTTCACGTGCACGAAACTGGTAAGTGGTTCCCGGGCAAAAAGAAGCAAGCGCGATCTGCTGCAAGGGATACGGATAAGGGGTGGAATTTTTATTGATGGTTGCGGATGAAAAAAACGGGGGATTGCCTGTACCCGTAAAATTCGCATTCTGGCAAACGATCTCCACATCCACATAATACTGGCAGTTATAAGTGGTATTACTCGACCAGCTCAGCTCCAGGTTCCCTCCATTGATGGCCTGGCTCACCAGCGTGGGGATCTGCAGGGGTGAACATGCCAACGCACGCGTTTGAAGCAGGGCAAATACCCCCAACAAAAAGATCAGAAATTTCAACGCGTGTTTCATTCTTAATTATTGCGAGCGCATACGCTCCTGTAAAACTACAACCAAAAGCCCGAATTACCTGATCACCGAAACATGGCCCACATATTCGTGCTTGGCATTCGAATAATCATTGATGCGGATCTTCCAAACGTAAACATCCTGCTGAACGATATCATTTCCCCCCGCAACCTTTCCATCCCAGTGACGATTCCAGTTATCCGTTTCAAAAATAAGGTTGCCCCAGCGGTCCCAAACCCACATGTGATACGTATTTAGATCAAGGCCCGTACCGACCGGGAAGAATTCATTATTGGTGGGCGTTGCGCTGCCCGGGGTGAACGCATTAGGAACATAAAAAGTAAAATCAGGTCCTATGATGACGGTTTGCTGTGATGAATCGCAGCAGCCGTTGGCGTTACAAACTTTTTGCTGCACTACGAACATTCCCGTATCCGGGTACATGAACGTGGGGTTTTGCAAAGTTGAAGAGGAGTTGGCCACATCACCGAAACTCCACTGCCATGAACTGGCACCCGTTGAGCAATCCGCAAATGAAATAGTAGGATTAAGCACCGTAGTGGGTTGAGGTCCGAAACTGAAACAGGAAACAGGATTGCCGT
>DATDFI010000087.1:0-6770 GCA_036522695.1 Bacteroidia bacterium
TGTGACCCTGCCCTATCGTGTGGCTGAAAAGCCCGCGGAGGAGGAAATGGAAGTGTTGAGCGGGGGATCACTGGCGGGGAAAAGCGTTTTGGTGGTTGATGATGAAGAGTTCAACCGCCTGTTGCTCGCTTCCATTTTCAGGAAATGGGGAGTGAAGATGGAGGAAGCGGCAGATGGGGAGGAGGCCTTGCGGAAAGTGAATGAGCGCTTGTTCGATGCCATCCTCATGGATATCCACTTACCGGGAATGGATGGAAAGGAGATCACGAGAAAAATAAGAGAAGGAAAGAATGAAAAAAGCGGGGTCCCTGTCATTGCGCTTACCGCCTCCGCCCCGTCCATCGACACCACCAATTACAGCGAGGCGGGATTTGATGACATGCTGAGCAAACCTTTTAATGAGGATGATCTTTACAGGAAATTACTCGAGTGTATGAAAGTGCAAATTGAAAAAACCGAAAAGCCGAATATGAAGAAGGAAAAAAAAAATGCGGGACCGGACAGGGATGGGACCGGCCGCAGGTATGATCTCGATTCGCTGTTGCGATTGTCCAATGGCGACACCCGGTTCTTTAAAGAGATGATCAGGACGTTCATCAGCTCGACCGGTGAGGGTGTTGACTTCATTGAAAAATATGCCGGAGAAAAGAATTGGGAAAAGGTGGCGCATTACACGCACAAGATCTCTGCGCCATGTAAACATCTCTCCACCCAGGCGCTGCTTGAATACATACAGGAAATAGAAAAGCTGGCGAAACAAAACCGTGACGACAGTTCCATGCCCGGTCTTGTGCAAAAGATGGTAGAGGAAAAAAATATACTTGTGACGCAGCTCGAAAATGAATTGCTGCGCCTGCCATGATCTTTGGCACGGATATTTCACTAAATTAGGCAATGGAGGGTTTCGGAGGAAAAAGAAGGAATGTAATTTAACAAGTGGGGAAAACTTTACACGAACCGGTAAGAATATGAGCGGAAGCAAACCCTTTAAAATATTTGTCGTGGAAGATGATGAGTGGTACAGCAAGCTGCTCGTGCATGATCTTTCCCTTAATCCCGACCACGAGGTGATCGGTTTCCGCACGGGGAAAGAATGCCTCAACCGCCTTAATGATAAACCCGATGTGATCACGCTGGATTACCGCCTCCCGGATATGGACGGGGCCGATGTGCTTCGAAAGATCAAGGAGGAGAACGAAAATATCCAGGTGATCATCGTTTCTGCGCAGGAAGATATTGAAGTGGTAGTGGAGCTTTTGAAAATGGGCGCTTATGATTACATCGTGAAAACGAATGATATCCGCCAGCGGCTGCTCAACACCGTTCACAATATCCTGCAAGGCGAGAACCTGAAGAAGCGATTGAACACACTTCAAAAAGAAGTGGAAACAAAATATGATTTCCAAAAGTCCATTGTAGGAGAGAGCCCGGCCATCAAACGCATTTTTGAGCTTATCGAGAAAGCGATACAAACCAATATCACGGTCACCATCACCGGTGAAACCGGGACCGGGAAAGAATTGGTTGCGAAAGCCATTCATTATAATTCGAAACGGAAATCAAAACCTTTTGTGGCGGTGAACGTGGCGGCTGTCCCTTCCGAGCTGATCGAAAGTGAATTGTTCGGTCACGAGAAAGGCGCCTTTACCGGTGCGGCTTTGCAGCGCGTGGGAAAATTCGAAGAGGCCGATGGAGGCACGCTGTTCCTGGACGAGATCGGTGATATGGACCTGGCCTTCCAGGCAAAATTGCTGCGTGTGCTGCAGGAGAGGGAGGTGACACGCATCGGCAGCAACAAAACCATCAAGGTGGATTGCCGGATCATCGTAGCTACGCACCGCAATTTGCTGGATGAAGTGAAAAAGGGAAAATTCCGCGAAGACCTGTATTATCGCTTCTTCGGTTTACCCATTGAGCTCCCGCCTTTGCGCGAACGCGGCAACGATATCCTCATTCTCGCCAAGTACTTCATGGAAAAATTCTGCAAGGAGAATAACATCGAGAAAAAGGTTTTCAGCGAGGATGCGCAGAAGAAGTTGATGAGCTACTCTTTTCCAGGTAACATCCGCGAGCTTAAGTCCATTGTCGATCTTGCTGTGGTGATGGCCGAAGGCGAAGAGATAAAAGCTTCCGAGATCACCATGCATGCGCACACGGCCCTGCCCGATGTGATGAATGAACAACTTTCCTTACGCGATTATAATTTCCGCATCGTTTCTGCATTTCTCAAAAAGCACAATAACAATATCGCGCTGGTTGCGCAAAAACTGGACATCTCCCAATCCACCATTTACCGTATGCTCAAGGACGGTAAGATGAGCGAGCTGCTTTGATCATTCCTGGTTTTCTTCTTTAACCTGGGGTGGCGGTGCAAAAGCAATGCGCCATGCCTTGCACACATAATTCTTTGTGTAACCCGGCCTCCCTGTAACCTGTGTGTTCATCTTCGTTTGAAAGACGCAAGCATTACATCTTTGCCATTTCGACTTTTCTCATTTTGAGAAAATCCTCTCATAAAGAGGATCTTTTTTTCCACTCCTAAAAATCCTACTCCTGTTTTCCAGGTAGTTACGCACAAAATACCGCTTGGTATATGCTTTGAAATCCTTTGTTTGGTTTTAAACAGATCATAAAACCAAGCCCTATGAAAACAACAAAGATCATAACCACTGCAGCCCTTATAATAGGCGGGTGGTTTTCGAACAGCACCTTCGCACAAGACGGATCGGTGAAAACGGGAAAGGATAATTCCTTTGCCCTCAATCAGTCATCTTACTGGACCGCTATCGGTTTAAGGGCCGGTGAAACATCCGGCCTGACCTTTAAACATTTCTTCACCAGTACAAATGCCGGTGAGGCAATTATAGGAATATGGCCGCGTGGTTTAAGCTTTACCGGCTTGTATGAAAAACATGCCGATGCCGGTGTGAACGGTTTGAACTGGTACTACGGTGGAGGCGGTCACCTCGCGATGAATACCGGTCGAATTTATTATGTGTCGGAAGGCACAAGGTATTACCGGACCGAAACGGCTTTGGGATTGGGTATTGACGGGGTGCTTGGATTGGAATATAAGATCCCTCCCATCCCTTTCGCAGTGAGTTTCGACCTCAAACCTTTTTTGGAAGTGAACACCTTGGGTCATGCATTCATGTCGCTCGACCCGGGGCTTGGTATCAAAGTAACATTCTGATAAAATGAAATTGTTCCGCTACATACTCGCTTCATTCGCCATCATACTTGGTTTGGTGCATTGCGACAAACGCCAGGAAAACTCAGAAATGGTGGTGAAGCTCTCGGCCGATGATCCTGCATTTCTTGCAGTGAACCTCGACATCAGGACAGTGAAGATCCATTTTGAAAATGATGCGATCGGTGATCATGGTTGGATGGTGCTGAATACGAAGAGCGGTATTTATGAGATGGATGGTTTGACCAAGACGGATAAGGTGATCGCAGATCAAACGGGAATTCAACCCGGAAAGATCGATGCGATACAAATTGAAATGGGAAATAAAAATACAGTGGTTATGGAGGCCGGCACATTCGACCTGGTGTTGGGTTCTGCCGAATCCGAAGTGAACATCAAGCCCTCTACTTTACTTGATGCGAATGCAGGGACAGTAGCCCGGCTAACATTAGATGTCAGGAATTCCTTATTCAAAATGGATAATGGCACCTGGCTGCTTCGCCCGCAGATGACTTTAACAAGTATCGCAAGTTTTTCACACTAAGTTAAACGGTTTTTAAGTAGAGCAGGCTTCCAGCCTGTTAAAGGAAAAAAATATCGGTAATAAAAATAAAATACCTATTGAACGTTCCGCAACCCAAACCTGCGGAAACAAAAAGAGATGAAAACACTGCGCATATTATTCCCTTCACTGCTTCTGCTCGTGTGGATAGCTTATTGCAAAAAGCCCTCTACATCGAGCGAACTCATCGTGAAGATGTGTGATTCACATCCCGCTTACAATTCGGTGAAAGTGGATGTGCAGGGCATAAGCGTGCATTATAAAGATGAAAAGACCGGTGAAAAAGGTTGGATCACCTTGCGCACGCAGGCCGGGGTGTACGATGTGCTTAAGTTGCAGGATCCCCTGTATGCATTGCTTTCCTACTCGGGAAATATCCCTCCCGGCAGCATTGATATTGTTCACATTGACTTAGGGACGCGAAACACTGTTACCGTGAATTATAAAGAATATCCCTTGACCATGAGCGCACCTGCCGATTCAACAAAAGGGGTGGATGTGCAGGTGGATTATGGTAAACGTACCGAGGTGATGCTCGATTTTGATGTACAGCATTCCATTATTCCTATCGATGACAGTCATTTTTTACTCCAGCCGGTGATCACAGTGGAGGATGTAAAATACACCGGGCTTTAATCATCAGTTAACTCTAAAATACCGTACACATGAAAACGAAAATGATGGTCGCTGCGGCATTCGCATTGGCGGTGCTCGCGACAGGATGCAAAAAGCATGTTGACACAGGTGCGATGTCGGTGACAGGCACTGCAACATCAAACTCGCGCATGAGCGACAGTTACGATAAAGTACTGGTGGAAGTGCTTTCGGTGCAGGCGCATTACAATGACGAGAATAAAGGCAGCGGGGGCTGGGTGAACCTGGCTTCGCAAACTGGAGTTTACGACCTGATGCAATTGCGAAATGACGTAACGGCCATGCTCGCGACACAGGGTGAACTCGCACCTGGAAAAATATCACAGCTGCGGCTCATTCTCGGATCACATGATTCTATCGTAGTGGCGGGCGTTACTCATCCCATTATTGTGGCAAGCGGCATGCAAAGCGGGATCAAGATCAACGTGGATACTTCGATAGAGCCGAAGAAACGTACGGCTATCGTTCTTGATTTCGATATCGACAAGTCGGTGGTGATCGAAGGCAGCGGAACGTACTCGCTCAAACCCGTGATCAAAGTGAAAAGCGTAACACAAACGGATATCTGATAGGTTTTTGAATAGTGTGATTTGATTTTCATATAAAGTGAAACCAGGATCAATTTAACCATGCCCGCAGGATATTATCCCACGGGCCTAAAAACCAAAAACAACAAATGAAAACATCAGTGAAGTTCATCATGACCTCGGCCCTTCTGGCGAGCGTAATCGGTGTAGGTTGTAAAGACAAACAAGCCGAAGAGAATGCAAAACGAATGGAAGCGCAGCGCATGGCGCATGTACGCGATTCCATTGAGACCGTGTTCAATCAAACCCTGTGGGACATTGATCGCAACCTGCAGGTGATCCGTGAAAAGGAGGGAACCATTATGATGGGCCCTGGAAGTCCTGTCGAAAAAGGGATCTCTACCAAAGAGCGCATCACCCGCAGCATACAGCTCATCAATAACCTGATGGATGAGAACAAGAAGAAGATCGCGGAGCTCGAGGAGCAATCGAAAAAATACAAGCTCGATGATTCGCGCCAGTACAAGCTGGTGAAAGAAGCACAGAAAAAGATCGAGCAGCAGGAGAAAGATCTCACCATGTTAAAAGATGAACTAGCGAAGAAGGAAAATGAGCTGGCGCAAACACAGTTCGACCTTTCTACTTTGCAGGTGAAGATGAGCGATGTGGAAGCGAACAACCAGATGCTGCAGGAGCTTTCGAACCGCTATGAGACCGATGTGAACACAGCTTATTATGCAGAGGGAACGTACACCCAGCTGAAAAAAGAGGGTGTGCTGGAAGAACCCAAGGGTATGTTCGGTGCTTTGAAGAAGCCGAAGGTGAATACGGGCAGCGTGAAAGAGGAGAGCTATAAAAAGATCGATATAAGACAGGTGAGCAGCATTCCTGTGAATGCGAAAAATGCCAAGCTGTTAACGTATCACCCGTTCAATTCGTATGCTTTTAAAAAGAATACGGACGGAAGTATAGCATCACTCGAGATCAAGGACCCGAATTCTTTCTGGAAGATGAGTAAATACTTAGTGATGGAAGTGAAGTGAGAGGAGTAGAGAAAGAGTGGCGTGTGATTTAGTAAGGGCCCCGTTGGAGATTGCCAGCGGGGCTTCTCTTTTATCCCCCGCTCATCCCTCCCCGCAACCGCTCAAATAATACCGCGCAGATGAGGGCGGGATTATCATGCTCCGTACTCTTATTTTGATAAATTTGTTATCCTAAAAATCGCTCCCATGAAATTCCTCAGCACGCTTATCACTTTTATTTCGTTTACCGCTTTGGTCAGCGCACAGGCCGGCACCAATGGCACCGCTAAAATGGTGGAGAAGGTCACCCGCAAACCGGGCGAGGTCATTATCCCTTACGAAAAATGGATGATGCCCAACGGGCTCACCGTTCTCATACACGAAGATCATTCCGATCCCATCGTTCACGTGGAAGTAACCTACCACGTAGGCTCCGACCGGGAGCAGATGGGCCGCTCGGGCTTCGCACATTTTTTCGAGCACATGATGTTCCAGGGTTCCGATAACGTGGCCGATGATGAGCATTTTAAAATTGTAACAGAGTCGGGCGGGCAGCTGAACGGCAATACCACCACCGATCGCACCACATATTTCGAGACCATGCCTTCCAACAAACTGGAAACCGCGTTGTGGCTCGAGGCCGATCGTATGGGTTTTTTGCTGGATGCCGTAACACAACAGAAATTCGAGATACAGCGCGCAACGGTAAAGAACGAGCGCGGGCAGAGTTACGATAATCGTCCTTACGGCCTGGTGAATGAAAAAACCATCCAGGCCCTTTATCCTGTGGGCCACCCGTATTCATGGCCCACCAT
>DATDFI010000088.1:0-2130 GCA_036522695.1 Bacteroidia bacterium
CGGGTGCTTCGGTAAATGAAGTGAAGCTGGATGTAAGAAAAGAGCTGGGTGCAGCTAAACTTGAAATTTCACCGGGTAATGTAAAATACCTGGTGGGTGGCTGGTCGCCCGTGGGCGATCCGGTCGGATGGGGAACTACCATCCCGGTTTTAAGTTCCGAAATTCTTTTTCCGCCCAACCCTGGTTTCGATTTTTCAAAACTAAACACCGACTCGCTTTTTGGGAAAACAACAAAATTTTCAACCTGGGATCCTGGTGATTCCGAAGCGCGCGTGACGGTGAACCCCGGTTCCCGGCCCTATTCTTACACCTGGGATTTTCCGCGCGATACCACTCAAAATGTGACCCCGCTTACCACTACCGGTTACGTGGTGCAACTCGTGACCACGGATAGCATGGTGGACGGACAGGTGAAGATCTTAGAGGAAAAAAATGAGAATGACAGTATGCCTTTGAATGTGATCTTCAATGACCTGCCTGCTGGCGACAGTTTGCAATGGACCTGGGGTGAGTTTGAAGTGAATGACCCGGATTCGATGATGAGTACGATTCGCCCTTCCTGCCTTTTGATTCCACCGCTTGCGCAGGATAGTATTCCTGTTTCGCATGTGGAAACGACCCCTGCTAACGATACTACCCATGCACTAAGCTCCGGGGATAGTTCATTGAAAAAAATGCCCCCTGGTGATCCGGGTTTGTTTGAATTGGAATGTTATCCTAATCCGAGCCATGGACCCCTGAATATCCGTTATACCCTCCGTACTACTTCTGATCTTAACATAGAGATCTATAACCTCGAGGGAAAAATGATGAAGCACATTGCGAATGATGCAGGATTGGTCTCCGGGATCTATTTGATCAACGAAGATCTGACCTCTCTCGATGATGGGATCTATTTCTGCCGCATGCGCTGCGGGAATGATGTGATCACGCAAAAGATAATTCTCACAAAATGATCTTATGAAGGTCGCTGTTCCACATCCCTGCCACGAAGACTGGAGCAGGATGACCCCGGTGGAAAGGGGAGCATTCTGTTCTTCCTGTAAAAAAGTGGTGCGCGATTTTTCAAAAGACAGCGAGGAGGATATCCTGCGTTATTTGCTCGAACACCGTGGCGAGAAAGTGTGCGGGCGTTTTGCGGTGCAGCAGGTGATGCCCAATGTAAAGATGGAAGTTCGTACGCTTCCCCCGGCCTCAAATCCATTCCGGATCTTTGCCTGCGCAGTGCTGCTGGTTTTCGGAGCGCCTTTATTCCGCTGCTGCACGGTAAAAGGAGAAAATGTGAATGCCATCGAATTTAAGGACGATACCATTCCTGCCCTGGAGGTCGCAACGCTGATCGCGGAACCGATGCCGCCCGCCATAGTTTCAGAAATTCCGGATCCTTCGGAGGCAGGAGAGAAAAAGGAGAATGTTTCGGTCGATAGCGTTCAAAAAAGCGATACGGTAAAACAGCCTGCGGTGTTCATCCCTTCTATCGTTAATAATATGGGGCCGCCCGAAATCATTGCCGGGCCGGTGCCTTTTTCATATTCATGGACCATACCGGAAATAAGAGTGGATATTGACCTGCTGCCGGCACCACCCTGGCTTTATACGGTGACATGTATTACAGGCGTAATGGTACCTGTACCATTTAAAGAATCAGGGCCTCCTTATCCTTTTACCGGTTCGGCCAAACTTCCACTCCCTCGCATCGAACAGGGGTCTTCGGACGCGATCATGAACGATCATGAGCACAAAAAAGATGGAGAGATCGTGGTAAAACAAAAGCAATTCCTCACGGAAGAGAACGATTTCCCTACCGGGCACAAAAGATCCGCATAAGCTTCCAACCAGATCACAGCTAAAAGCGTTATCCGAACAGGGCACTCCCATTGCTAATGGCCCTCTAAAAATGCGTTTTGCCTTTTGCGCATAATTTTTAACTTAGGCGACCTTTAAAATATCCCCGGAAACAAAATTTACCGTGATGAAGAAAAAATATCTTGCCCTGGTATTTACAGCGTTGTCAGCAACGTTTTCGGCCCGCGCACAGGAACTGCGCCCCTGCGCAACCGATGAGATGGTGGAGCATTCATTTCAACAACATCCCGAATTGCGCATAACACAGGATGAACTGGAGCAGTA
>DATDFI010000089.1:0-3164 GCA_036522695.1 Bacteroidia bacterium
GTACCACCATTCTCCTTTTTGGGTCCGGCACATCGATAAGATCATCTCTTCCGGCAAGCCGTTTTGTGCCCGGATCGAAGTGAAAGTGCGCATGCCCAGTTTAACGGCCCCGTTCCCATCGGTCCCTATCCAGGTGTTTCCTTCCCGGTCGGTGAGTTCGCACAAAGTTCCGTCAACGCCAATTCCACTTGTTTTAGGATAGTGGATGATACCGCTCTCACCCGCATCGCAAAACATTCCTTCATCCCAGGTACCTATCCACAACTTTCCTTTCACATCGTACCCGAGGTAACGAATGATCTCTTTGGCTCCCGGTGTGCCCGGGAGGATCATGCGGTGCAGGGAATTGTTCCGGTACAGGAATGCCCCGTTATCAGTGCCAAACAGGAGGCCGTCCCTGGTATCCGCAATAGCGGAAACGGTATTGTTCCCAAGGCCGTTTTTATCGTCCACGATCCCTATATTGTCATCGCTGATCCATTTGATCACTCCATTGCGACCTGTCCCTAACCACAAATAACCGTCAAGGTCTTCGCAAAGGCTCAGGACCCGCATTTGCTCGAGGTGTGCACTCATCACGTGTGAAACGGTGTCGTAAGTGTACAAACCTTTATCGGTCCCGAAGAAGATAGTTGCACCTGAGAATAACATACAGCGCACTACCTGTGACTGAAGTTTGTCGAAGCCGGGCGGCAGTGAGCAGACCGTATCGTTCTTCAATTTACTCACTCCACGCGCAGTGGCAACCCATATGTAACCGTCTTTGCGTTCAATGGCTGCGTAAACAAGGTCGTTGCTTAAACCCTCGGTGGTAGTGATGAGCGTGAATTTTTTTCCATCGTAACGTGCGAGGCCCCCTCCATCGGTCCCGAACCACATGAAACCATTATGGTCCTGCAAAATGCAATGCACCTGCGATTGCGGCATGCCGTCTTCGATGGAGTAAACCCTGAAGTTGTAAGACTGCGGGAATGCGAAGGAAGGAATGAAGAGGAGGGCAAGCACGAATTTTTTCATGCCGGTGGCAAATTAAAAAGTGTGGTAGGTAAAATCCACCTTCACCATGCTGGCGAACTCCTCACCGGATTCGAGCATGTCGGTATCCCCGTTCTTGTAATACCATTGCACCTGCACTTTTTTATTTTTTTTGCTGATGTTCTCGAGCTTGGACAGGATATCGTAAATGGGTTTGTAGGAAGAGGAGTTGAAATATTTCAGTTTGAAAATAAAGTTCGTCTCCGGGTTGGGATCGGCAGCATACAGGTCCATCCAGGCCAGTACAGCGCCATAGAATTCCCTGGTATCCTCGGGGTAGGATTTTCCACCGATCTCAAATATGCCATTCGCTTTATCGAGTGTGATCGAGGGCGTGTCTATGGTGGCTTCAATGCGAAGTGGGTCCATGAATTAAGCGGGCGTGGAAATGCTGATGTCGAGTGAATAGAAGTGAACGCGATCGTTCAGCTTACGGAGGCTGTATTTGAAGCTGTCGCATTTACGGAGTATGCTGATGAGCCCGAGTCCCGCTCCCGATTTTTCAGAAAGCTGCGTTTCGGCCAGTATTTTTTTATGCAAGGCCTTCAGTTCATCTTTACCAAGACCCACGATCCTTTCGATCTTCTCTTTAAGCGCAGGTACTTCTTCATTCAGGACCAGGTTTCCTGTCTTTAGCGCGTAGGAATGCTGGTCGCGGCACACGAGCACAATGCCCGGTTTCAATTCGCTTCCTGCATCGTTCACCGCACCGTACTTGCGTATGTTCTGCATACATTCCACCATGATGGAGAATACGCGCGCGCGCACTACGGTGGAACTGCTTTGCACATCGGGCTCACGTTCAGCCAGGAGGAGGATCGCATTCACCAGGTCCTGGTTAAAATCACCCTTGAAGGAAAGAATGATGTTCTCCTTTTCGCATTGCTCAAACCAGTTGAACAACAGCACGGCCCTATCCTGTGTAGTTTCAGTCATGATGTGTATTTTTAGTGGAATGAAGCCTAAAATAATACTTTTCCGGGAATAGAAAAAATGGGATGGATGGTCCTCGCGTTTCGCGAAAGCGAAAGCCCGGATGCGGACTGAAACGTGCACATTGATCCGGGACGATATAGTTGATGATAGGAGAGAAGCGTACTCACTCCACGTAAAGCGCCAATCCTTTCAAATATTCTCCTTCGGGATGAAAGATACTTACGGGATGATCGGGTGGTTGGGTGAGCCGATGAATGATGCGCACGTTTCGTTTGGCGATAATGGCCGCTGACATAACGGTGCTTGCGAAAAGTTCTTTATCCACTACCTGGGAACAGGAGAACGTGAATAGTATTCCGCCCGGCCTTATTTTTTTGAGGGCTTCGGCATTCAGGCGTTTGTAACCCATCACGGCATGGTGGCGCGCATCGCGGTGCTTGGCAAAGGCGGGCGGGTCAAGTACGATCACATCATAAATATTTTCTTTGCCTTCGAGAAAATCGAAAGTGTCCGAGGCGTACGAGGCATGTGCGCTGGGGTTACCCGACAATTCCACATTTTTATCCGTAAGGGCTATCGCCTTTTTGGAGCTGTCAACGGAATGGACCAGCCTGGCCCCTGCATTCAAAGCATAAATGGAAAATCCTCCGGTATAGCAAAACGTGTTCAGCACCGCCTTGTCCTTACAATATGCTGCGAGGAGCTTCCTGTTTTCCCTCTGATCGATGAAAAAGCCGGTTTTTTGCCCACTTTCCCAATCGATCAAAAACCGGTTCCCGTTTTCCGTCACTTCATTGCTTTCGGGGCTTCCGAAGAGGTAACCGTTGGTTGCCTTTACCTTCGCCAACTTCGGTAGCGTTTCTTCGCTTTTATCGTAAACGGCTTTCAGTTCGGTCCCGTACAATTCCTTCAGCGCCTCCACGATCTGTTCTTTCACCAGGTGCATGCCAATGGAATGCGTTTGCAAAACCGCTGTGCCATTGTAATAATCGATGATGAGGCCGGGAAGTCCGTCACCTTCGGCAAACAGGAGGCGATAAACATTTGTATTCGCGGCACCAATAAGACCGATTTGCTTCCGGAATTCATAAGCGCGTTTTATTTTTTCTTTCCAGAGATCTTTCCGAGGTTCTGTTTTCTCAAACGAAAACACACGCACCGCAATGGATCCCTGCTGGTAATGCCCGGTCCCC
>DATDFI010000090.1:0-3553 GCA_036522695.1 Bacteroidia bacterium
AGAAACAAACGCTTGCTGATAACAGCCAGAAGAAAGTGGAGCAGCTGCAAAATCCCATCCTGGTGAATAATGATACGATAGGAAACAAGAATACTGCCGACACCAATTCCTCCAAACCACTCACGTATGCCGACCTGGGTCCTAAATATGATTACACTTCGCCCAAGTCTTCGGATAATGTTAAAAAGGTACAGGAGTTGGTGAAGCAATCATCCGATCTCGACCGCCAGGCCGATTCATTGAGAGTTATCGCTGATAAAACGGACGACCCGGATAAAAAAGTGGAACTGCTGGATAAGATATCCGACCTGAAAAAAGAAAGTGACCGGAAAAAGAATGAGTCGTATTCTCTCATCAGCGATGCCAATTTGAATGAGTACATGAAGAATGACCAGCAACTGGATGAACTGTCTAAAAAGAATTTCGATAACGATGCCTTGCTGGTGAATGCGATGAAGTTCGATGACCATGCAAAATCGCTTTTTGCGGATGCAAGGAAAAAGCGGGAAGAAGCGAACAGCATGAGCGGGCAGGATAAGCAAAATACACTCAGGCAGGCCTCCGACCTGGAAGTGGAAGCATTGAACGAACAGAAGAAGTCGCTTGATGTTTATTCGCAAATGAATCCTGTCCTCGTGAAGAACGATCATCCTGTCGACTCAAATTTTGTCGTAAAAAAGGATAACCCGGATACGTTGAACACCAATCCTTTGGTGAAGAAAGATAGCCCCGTGGATACTTCGCACCTGAAAGACGTGGCCGTTACCGAGGAGTACCGCAAGTATAACGACATGCGCAATGACGCCAATAAATTGCACGAGGATGCGGTGAACGAATTCAACAAATCCGATGACCTGAAAAAGCAGGCAAAAGATAAGTCGGATGAGTCGCAAAAGCTGATCGAAGGCACGGTGAATGTTACGGATGAACAACAAAAGCAGGAGATGCTGAAACGTTCGGAGCAACTCGATAAGGAGTCGCTGCAATTACTTGCGCAAAGCGATTCGATAAGGAAGATAGGACAGAATGACGAGACCGCTTCGGATTCCAGGCATACCGAAGCGGAGTTGTACCGCCAGTCACTTGACAAAACCAGATCGGACCAGGTGCTTGCCCTATACGATAAAATGAATCCTGAAACGCAGAAGGATGTGGTGGTTAAGAAGGATAACCCGGTTGATGTTGTTGTTCCGAAAAATGTAACGGAAAAACTCGACATCAAACCCACTCCCGTTTACTCGAAAACAAAACCTATTCCGCTCAATGAAAAGCTGCCTGAAGGGTTGGTGTTCAAAGTGCAGGTAGGTGCTTTCCGTAATCCCATCCCGCAAGACCTTTTCAGAGGCATCACCCCGCTTACCGGTGAGACCACTTCAACGGGACTCACGCGTTACACCGCTGGTATTTTCACGCAGCCCGATAATGCTTTGAAAGCGCGCGACCAGATACGCGGCATGGGTTATAAAGATGCATTCGTTGTGGCATTTTTGAATGGCAAGCGGATCCCTTACAATGACGCTATTGCAATGCTCAATGGGAACAAACCTGTTTCACCGGATAATATTCCGCCCGATAACGTGGTGGTGAAAAAGGACCAGCCTGTGGTGAAGGATAATAATGATGTGCCGGACCATAAAAAAGATAATCCTCCTGTGATCGTACAGGTGAACGATGTGAAGTCGATGAACGTTACTGCAATGAACGGTTTGTTTTATACGGTTCAAGTGGGGGTGTATTCCAAAAAAGTAACATCGGCACAATTGTTCGGCATTACGCCTTTGAACAGCGAGCCCGTGGGTAATGTGATCCGTTATTCAACCGGAATATTCAATGATGTGAATAAAGCAAACAAAACGAAGGATAGGGTAGTGGCAATGGGTGTGAAGGATGCTTTTGTTACCGCTTATTATAATGGAAAGCGGATCACGCTGGATGATGCTGCAGCATTGCTGGCGCAAAAAGGTAACGGCATTTTGATCGGGAATGACCAGTTGGTGGATCTCGGGGATAAAATGAAACAACCCCAACAGGATCAGCCCATTGTTGACGACCAACCGAAAAAGAAAGACACTCCCCCGATAGTTGACGATCGGCCCAAGAAAAAGGACAACCCACCGGTGGTGGATGATCAACCGAAGAAGAAGAACGTGACCCAGCCGGAGACAACTATTGTGGATACGAGTGCCTTTGCTCCAAAGCAACCTTATGTTTTACATCCTAATACGGCTGTTACCGACACGGGCATTGTTTTTAAAGTACAGATAGGAGCTTTCAAAGATGAGGTGCCTATAGATATTGCCAATAAATTCATCCGTATACATGAGCAGGGAATTAAGAATTTTGAAGATGCTGACGGGCTTACGGTGTATACGGTGGGCTCCTTTCTTTCTTACGATGACGCGGCCAAAACAAAGGAGGATGTGGCGGGGCAGGGGATAACCGATGCTTTTGTGATCGCATTCAAAGACGGAAAAAAGATAACGGTTGAAGACGCAAAGAAGGAGCTGGGCCAGCGCTGAGGAAAAAATTCCATACCTGCAAATTGACCCCGTTTTGAAGCGGGTTTTTTTCTTGTTTTTTCTTAACTTTAATCCCGCATTTCAGTACTATCACGCATGAATTCACTTTATAAAACAGAAGAACTTGTAGAACTGGAAGAGAAGCTCGTTGATATCAAGGAGCTTGTTCTCTACAATGATGACGTGAACACCTTTGAGCACGTGATCGATTCGCTCATCAAGATCTGTAACCATGAGCCGGAACAGGCTGAGCAATGCGCGTACATCGTGCATTACAAAGGCAAATGCACTGTTAAAGCGGGCGAGTTCGAAAAGCTTCGTCCTATGTGCGAGGCCTTGCTCGATCGCGGGCTTTCCGCAACCATTGAATAAATCCCCTTCGCATGAAAAGAAAGAATCCACTTGTCATAGCAGCCTTCGTTCTGCTCGCATCCTCGTGTGTAAAAGATAAGATCACCGGCAGGCGCCCTCTTAAACTTATTGATGAGCAGGAGATGATCAAGATGAGTGAAAAAAGTTATGCCGATTTTCTTTCAAAAAACCCGACTTTACCTCCCACAGATGAGCGCGTTCAGCTTGTGCGGAAGGTAGGGGAACAGATCCAGCATGCGGTTGAACAGTATGTAAAACAAAAAGGCGATCCCGACCGGTTGAAGGGATACAAATGGGAATTCAACGTGGTCGACAGTAAAACGGTGAATGCGTGGTGCATGCCCGGTGGAAAGATAGTGGTGTATACCGGCTTGTTGCCGATCACACAAAATGAAAATGCGTTAGCAGTGGTGCTGGGGCACGAAATATCACACGCTGTGGCGCGTCACGGTAACGAGCGCATGAGCCAGGCCATGGCTGCGCAGTTCGGTGGAAATATCCTGAAGGTTACACTGAGCGGGATGGGACAAAGCCAGGGGGTGCAGGATATTTTTCTGCAATCGTACGGTGTGGGTTCAACATTGGGCCTCTTGAAGTATTCCCGCAAACACGAATCCGAGGCGGATAAACTCGGGTTGTTTTTTATGGCCATTGCCGGTTAC
>DATDFI010000091.1:0-2957 GCA_036522695.1 Bacteroidia bacterium
GACATCATGAACGGTTTCATTGTGTATGCGCTGGCTGAAGCAGGCTACAAGGATTTTAAACCTGAACTCGATGCGTCAGTAAAGAAGTCGCTCGAAACAAAAGATCCTTACCAACTCGCAATGATGTGCAATGCCACCCTAAAATTCGGTGACAGCCGCTCGGAGAATTTAATGGAGCAACTTCTGAAAACGCAAAAAGAAGACGGTTCATTCACCGGCACCACACACTCCATAACGTATTCGCAAGGTCAATCGCTCACTATTGAAACTACTTCCATCGCGATCATGGCGCTTTTAAAAACGCCCGGTCAGCATGTGAACGAGTTGAACAAGGCCGTGCAATTCCTGGTGAAGAGCCGCAGTGGTTATGGTGTTTTCGGGAATACGCAAGGTACAGTGCTCGCTTTAAAAGCGCTCACCGAATATGCAAAGCAAAGCAAAAAGACCGCTGAGGATGGAACGATAGAGATCTATTCCGGCAACAAAAAGATCGCGGAGAAAAATTACAAGGCGGGCGAGACCGGCACTATCCAAGTCGACAGCCTTGGGAAATATTTCAGCGAGGGGCACAACAACATCAAGGTAAAATTCGTGGGAACAAAAAATCCTCTCCCCTATTCTATAGGTGTGGATTACAACACTTCGCTCCCGCCCAGCTCGCCCGAGTGCAATGTAGAGATCAAAACCAAACTGCTTTCGAAGACCGCTTATGTGGGCGAGACCGTGCGTTTGAACACTACGCTGGAAAATCACAAGGGTGAAGGTTTGCCGAGCACTATGGCCATCATCGGCATTCCTGCCGGCATGACCGCACAACCCTGGCAACTGAAAGAACTGCAGGATAAAAAGATCATCGATTACTATGAAGTGATGGGCAACAACGTGGTATTCTATTTCCGCAATATGGCTCCCAATGAGAAGAAGGAGATCAATCTTGACCTTAAAGCAGAAATGCCGGGTGAGTTCGATGCGCCTGCATCATCAGCATACTTGTATTATACCAACGAGTACAAATGCTGGAGCGGGGTAGACCGCATCACCATCAAAAAACCGGTAAACTAAATTACATTACCTCACCCTGTCCCGTTCATGGGCAGTCCAGGACAGGTTCCTCCTCCCGGCCATTTGGCCGGGATGGAGGGAAGAGGTAAAGCGCCCGCATAAAATTTTATTCAATGAAAAAGACTGCCTTGATATTTTTGTTGTTCGCCCCGCATGCCTGGGCCCAAAACAACGTGAACCAGGCGCCACCCGATCAGCAAACCGTTATTGATGTACTCGACAACCAGGCCCCGACCGATAACGAGGAGGAGAATAATGCGCCAGGCAATAACCAGCAGGTTATTGGACCTAACGGCAACGAACAAAATGGCACAAATGGAACGACCAATTATGGAAATTCCCAAAGTAACGTACAGCAACAATCGGGGGAGAACAACGCCAATACATTTCGCCCGTTCCGCGGTAACGTTTTTCAAACGAGAAATCCTGACGGAACTCCGCTGGATGGCAGTAAAATAAACCCAACTTCCAACCAGCCAAAAGGGGACAACAACAGCAACAAGGACAATAACACGAACAATAATGGCAATGTAAATGATGATCCGCCTAAAGACGGGAAGAAGCCTTACTGTAAGGAGTGCGAAGAATTGAAAAGGCTGAAACGGTTGCAGGACCAGCAAAATAATTCAGGCTACGTTCCTACCGGGCACAAAAAGAAACAAGCGTTTGCGCATTTCTGCATCCGCATGAACAAAAAGATGAGAAAAGTTTTTGCGAAGGATAAAAGGAAGAGGCCGAATTACTCCTGCTTTAATTGGTAAGGAATTTTTTCAATTCATCCAGTATCTTATCATCATTGTAAAAACGCACCGGCTTATTTTGTCCACCCTGCTTCCCTTTTGAAGCGGCAAAATCATAAAAAGCATTCTTCCGCACTGCATTTACCACGAGAGGAGCGATCGCTCTCGCATCGAGGAGCTCGGCATAGGAATAATTCATCACACGTAATTTCTCATTTAACACCCGGGCAAACCCCGATACGCGATCGAATGCGCGATCGAATTCAATGAGCCACTCATAATGGGGTAAACTTCCTGAAAACACAGGAGCGGCCAGGTATTCGAGGACCTTAACGCTGAATTCGCCTGCTGTTTCGTACAAACATCTTTCAATGTCGGCCTGTTTCATCCCCTCGGCAAATGCAGAAAGATATTGCGTGATACGACCAGTGATCACGATGCGGGGAGGATCGAGGGAGGTAAAACGAACAGTGTCGCCAAGCAAGTAAGACCATAAGCCTGCATTCGTGCTGAGTACGATCGCATATTCCTCATTCAATTTAACTTCTGCCGTACGGCAACGTACAGGATCTTTTTTATTCACTGCTGCCGCAGGGACAAATTCAAAAAATATACCCTGGTCGGGTACCAGTGCCAATCCATCATCATCGAGCCGATCCTTGTAAGCAATAAATCCTTCGGAGGAGGGATAGGTCTCCAATTGATCGAAAGGCTTGTCGATATACTGTGCGATCGCGTCCCGGTAGGGCGCATAATTCACTCCACTCACCGAAAGCATTTTGAATCCCGGGAAATTTTCAGAGAACCGTTTCCCGGTCCTCGCCTCTAGCTTGTCCAGGAAAAGCAACAGCCAGGTGGGCATGCTCACCATTGAAGTAATCTTCCTTCCCCTGCATTCATCAATGATCCGATCAAGCTTTTTATTGTAGTCGGTAATGAGGTTGGTTTCTTTGGAAGGCAGGTAATTTGTTTTGTAGAACGCAGGAATAGTTGAAGCAAGAATACCCGAAATAGCTGCAGCCGGAATATTTCCTTTGCGCTCGAAAGTGTGATGCTCAGTAAAAAGCAGAACATTTCCTCTCAACACTTCTCTCTTCTTCAGTCCGCCAATATAATTGGCCATGAGGTACAGGCGGCCGGCACGCTGGCAGCGCA
>DATDFI010000092.1:0-2753 GCA_036522695.1 Bacteroidia bacterium
GACGAGCCATCTGGTCATTATCAAATATATTTTATTGGATCGAAAAGAAAAAGCCCACCTGGATGATGGGCTTTGTGTTTTTAATCCTTCTGGAGGAAGGGATACCGGTAATCCACAGGAGGAACAAAAGTTTCCTTAATGGTGCGCGGAGATACCCAGCGCAGCAAATTGATCTTTGCCCCGGCTTTATCGTTGGTGCCGCTTCCACGCGCTCCACCGAAAGGCTGTTGCCCCACCACGGCACCTGTAGGTTTATCGTTGATGTAAAAATTGCCGGCTGCATTCACCAGGGCTTGCGCAGCCTGCTCGATCGCATAACGGTCCTGCGCAATGATGGCGCCCGTTAATGCATAAGGAGAAGTGCTGTCAACGGTCTTCAGGATCTCGTTCCATTTTTTCTCATCGTACACGTGTACACTAAGCACAGGCCCGAACAATTCCTCGCACATGGTCACGTATTTCGGGTCTTTTACCTGGATGATGGTCGGCTCTATGAAATATCCTTTTGACTTATTGTAATTTCCCCCGGCAATGATGGAAGCGCCTTTGTCTTTTTTCGCGCGCTCGATATATCCCGCCAGTTTATCGAATGATTTTTCATCGATCACTGCATTGATGAAGTTGGTGAAATCTTCGGTCGGCCCCATCTTCATGGAACGGAGATCGGCCAGTACGAGTTCTTTCACTTCTTTCCAGAGTTTGGCAGGAATGTAGGCGCGTGAGGCGGCTGAACATTTTTGCCCCTGGTATTCGAAAGCTCCCCTGGAAATGGCGGTGGCAACCGTTTTCGCATCGGCACTTTCGTGCGCAAGAATAAAATCTTTTCCGCCTGTTTCTCCCACGATGCGCGGGTAAGAGCGATACAGGCGTATGTTGTTGCCGATCGTTTTCCAGATATCCTGGAACACAGCCGTAGAGCCTGTAAAATGTATGCCTGCAAAATCACGGTGTGCAAAGATCACATCGGCAGCATCAGGACCGGAAGGATAAATGAGATTGATCACCCCATCGGGTACACCGGCCTTCATGAAAATTTCCATGAGCACATTGGCTGCATACACCTGCGTGTTGCTGGGTTTCCAAACCACCACGTTGCCCATCATAGCGCAAGAGGAGGGGAGGTTACCCGCAATAGCGGTGAAGTTGAAAGGAGTAAGCGCGTAAATGAATCCTTCGAGCGGCCGCCACTCCAGGCGGTTCCACATGCCGGGCGCGCTGTTAGGTTGCTCCGAATAGATCTCGGTCATGTATTGCACATTGAAGCGCAAAAAGTCGATGATCTCGCAGGCCGAATCGATCTCGGCCTGGAAAGCGTTTTTACTTTGCCCGAGCATGGTGGCCGCATTGAGTTTTGCACGGTACGGACCAGCGATGAGCTCGGCCGCTTTAAGAAAAATGCTTGCGCGGTGTTCCCATGAAAGCCCCACCCATTTTTTTCGTGCAGCCAGCGCTGCATTGATGGCTTGCGTTACATGTTTTTTATCACTCTTGTGAAAATAGCCGAGGGTGTGTTTGTGATCGTGGGGAGGAGCTATGCGTACTTTGTTATTGCCGCGAACTTCCTTGCCCCCGATATACATGGGAATGTCCAGTTCTTTCGAGCGGAGTTCCTTAAGCATGGCCTGCAGTTCTTTGCGTTCGGCAGAGCCGGGTGCGTAGGATTTTACCGGTTCGTTGTGTGCGATGGGTACTTTATAGATTCCTTTTGGCATATTGTTTTAGATATGAGGCGTGAGATATAGGGGAACAAATTTAGGAAAGAAAAGGATAGGGGGAATGGCGCTTATTTCCACCATTCTTCATTTTCTTTTTTGCGGGCCTTTTGGGACTGGGGAGAGTTTTCGTCACTCCAGTAGGCATCACGGTAGTTTTGCCAGCCGTAAGGAAGATATTTATCACTTGGAGAAAACTCACCCGCTCCAATGTCGAGCATGCGCTCTCTTCCGCCTGGCACGCGCCAATCGCCCCAGTTGCAAACAAGCTTTGTTTTCATGTCATGGCTCGTCCACCAGCCGGTAAATTGGTTGTTGTAATAACGGTCTGAAAAATTCATGATATCATCGTAGTGAATCTTATCATTCATATCGATGTACCATTTTGTTTCGAAGGTCCCGCTAAAAGATCCCGAGTGCTCTTGCATTGAATCCTCCCGGAAAGTGTAAGATCCGCGGATCACTCCCTGCTTTTTCACCTTTCCGACATATAGATCGTCCACACCCGGGTCTGTTACAGAATTTTCTTTTACATCGGTAATGGTGATCCTTCCGTCAAAGCTGCAGATGTTATCCTTCACCTTCGATTTTCCTTTTACATAATACAATGCCGGGAACTGCGGGTCCTTTTCAACACGAAGGAATTTCATTTGAAGTCGCTGACAGTACTCTCCTATGAACCCATATATGGCGGCTGATTGGGTTTTTGTCCATAAGCCCGAAAGGTCATACGCAAGGACCTGGTCCGTTATGGAGATGGAAGATGAGTTCAGGCCTTGTGAGCCCTGTAAAGACGGGAATGCAAGGATCGTCAAAATGAAAAGAAAGAAGAATTTCTTTTTCATATTGATAAAGATAATAAAACAGGAAGGAGATCAATTAAGCCTTGCCGGCACCACCATTTCGAACTCGGGTATGTTCACGTAAAAGCGGAGCTTGTCGATCTGGCGTTCCATAAGATAGGTGCCGTGCATCTTGCCCATGTCGGTAGTGAGGTTGCAGGCCGATTCGTATTCATACACATCACCGGGCATAAGGATG
>DATDFI010000093.1:0-3613 GCA_036522695.1 Bacteroidia bacterium
ATGATGTGGGTGGCGAAAAGCTTCGAAGAAAGGATCAGAAGAGGGAAAAGAATGTGTTTTCTCATATGATAAAAATAAAAGGCGAAAAAAACTTTCCGCCTCCATCTTCAATAAAATAAAGATAACGATCAATTCCCGAATTCCGAAATAAACCTGATACGCATCAGCCTGACTTCTTCTTCACTGTAAAGGTCCTCGCCCAGTTCTTTCAAAGCGTCTTCCACTGAATCAGTTTCCGATTCCTTGAAATATTCCATCATCTCGTCCTGCTTCTCTTCATCGATCACTTCATTGATATAATACGCGATGTTCACTTTTGTCCCGGAGTGTACGATGCTTTCGATCTCCCCTATCACATCGTTCAGCTTCAGGCCTTTTGCATCACCTATGTCCTCGAGACTCAGTTTGCGATCTATACTTTGTATGATGTGCACTTTCAGCCCCGATTTGTTCACCACTGATTTCACCACCATATCCTGCGGGCGTTCGATCTCGTTCTCGGTCACATATTTATTGATGGTCTCCAGGAATGGTTTGCCGTAGCGCTGCGCTTTTCCCTGTCCCACACCCGTAATGCGCGACATTTCTTCGATTGTAATTGGATACTGTATGGCCATTTCGGCCAAAGAAGTTTCCTGGAAGATTACATAAGGAGGCAGGTTATTTTTCTTCGCTACTTTTTTCACCAGGTCTTTAAGCATGGCAAACAAAACTTCGTCAGCCCCCGCGCCACGCTGCGCACCACCATTCATCGCCAGTTCTTCCTCTTCCTCTTCCTCCGCTTCAAAATCGTGGTCGCGTGTGATCAGGATGCTTACCGGCTTGTCCAGGAATTTTTTTCCTTCCTTGCTCACCTTCAGCAAACCGTAATTCTCAATGTCTTTCTGCAGTAAACCGGCCACCAGGGAGTGACGGATCACGCTGTTCCAGAATTTATCGTCCTTATCGTCCTCGGCTCCTTTGCCGAATACTTCAAGCTCGTTGTGCTTGTATGATTTTACAGTGGAAGTAACGGTCCCCAGCAGCACGTTGATCACATCCTTCGCTTTGAACTTTTCCTTCACCTCCAGCAGGGTCTCAATGAGCAAGGCCACATCGTCCTTGGCTTCGAATTTTTGTTTGGGATGCAAACAGTTGTCGCAGCAATTGCAATTCTCCACCAAATATTCCTCACCGAAATAATGCAGCAGCACTTTCCTGCGGCACATGGATGTTTCAGCATAAGCAACGGTCTCCTGCAATAATTGTTTCCCGATCTCCTGCTCCGCCACCGGCTTGCCCTTCATGAATTTTTCCAGCTTCATGATATCATCGTAGCTGTAAAAGGTCACGCATTTTCCTTCGCCACCGTCACGGCCGGCACGCCCCGTTTCCTGGTAATAGCCTTCGAGCGATTTTGGAATATCGTGGTGGATCACAAAACGAACATCGGGTTTATCAATTCCCATCCCGAATGCGATCGTGGCAACGATCACATCGATCTCTTCCATCAAAAAATCGTCCTGCGTCCTGGCACGTACCGGGGCATCCAGTCCCGCGTGATACGGCAATGCCTTAATGCCATTCACCTGCAAGGTTTCGGCAAGTTCTTCCACTTTTTTCCGGCTCAGGCAGTACACGATGCCTGATTTTCCCGTATTCTTTTTAATGAACCTGATGATCTCTTTCACCACGTTCACTTTTGGGCGTACCTCGTAATAAAGGTTGGGGCGGTTAAAGGAAGATTTAAAGATATTGGCCTCCTGCATGCCCATGTTCTTGAGGATGTCCTGCTGAACTTTGGGAGTTGCGGTAGCGGTAAGTGCGATGATGGGAACTTTGCCTATGGCTTCGATGATGGGACGCAGCCTGCGGTATTCCGGGCGGAAATCATGTCCCCACTCCGAGATGCAATGCGCTTCATCAATAGCGAAAAAGGAAATTTTAATGTCCCTGAAAAATGCAACGTTCTCCTCTTTAGTGAGTGACTCGGGAGCTACGTAAAGTAATTTTGTCTTCCCATCGGAGATGTCCTTCTTCACTTTGGTGATCTCTGTTTTGCTGAGAGAAGAATTTAAAAAGTGGGCGATGCCTTCCTGGTCGCGTGAGCCGAAGCTGCGAAGGGCATCTACCTGGTTCTTCATTAAAGCGATAAGGGGAGAAACAACAATGGCGGTGCCTTCACTCATTAAAGCGGGAAGCTGGTAGCACATGGATTTGCCTCCACCGGTAGGCATGATCACGAATGTATCATTCCCTTCGAGTACACTGTTGATGATGGCTTCCTGCTGTCCCTTGAAACTGTCGAACCCGAAAAACTTCTTCAGGCACTCCTGTAACGAACGTTCTGCTGTAAGCATTTTTGGTCTGCGAGGTTAATAGTATGGGTCTCTTTATATGGTTTGGCGGCCTGATAGGTCAAAATCCTGCCGCTTTTGTGATTATTAGCTTAATCATGTAGGTTTGTAGGGTAAATATATAGTAAAAATCATCATCAAAACCGAATAATTTCCCATTTTTTTTAAAAATTCTGCCAAGCTTTGAAATCGAACGATAAAATAAAACGCATCGCGAAACGGGCCTTGCTCACCGAGGCCGAATCGGTAAAAGGACTTGTTCGTTTTATTAATGAGGACTTTACGGCAGCGGTGCGACTCATTTACACTTCGAAAGGCCGCGTGGTGATCACAGGCATCGGCAAGAGTGCCATCATCGCGCAAAAGATCGTGGCCACGCTTAATTCCACTGGAACTCCTTCCGTTTTTATGCATGCTGCCGATGCGATACATGGTGATCTCGGCACCATCCGTAATGAAGATGTGATCATCTGCATTTCCAAAAGCGGCAACACACCCGAGATAAAAGTTTTAGTGCCCTTGTTAAAAAGCGGTGGAAATAGATTGCTTGCATTGGTAGGCAATACCGATTCGTACCTGGCAAAGCAGGCCGATCATATTTTGAATTGCACCGTTGACAAGGAAGCCTGCCCCAACAACCTGGCGCCCACCAGCAGCACCACGGCACAACTGGCGCTGGGCGATGCTTTGGCGATCTGCCTGCTGGAGTGCCGCGAATTCTCCAGCGAGGATTTTGCAAAATTTCATCCGGGAGGTGCGTTGGGGAAAAAATTGTATTTGAAAGTGCGCGACCTTAGTTCACATAACGAGAAGCCGTGCGTGAGTCCAAATGATGCCATCAAAAGCGTGATCGTTGAAATTTCTTCAAAGCGTTTGGGCGCAACAGCGGTGGTGAGCAAAGGGAAGCTGGTGGGTGTGATCACTGATGGAGACCTGCGCAGGATGCTGGAAAAAGATAAGCCGATGGAAAAGCTGAAGGCATCGGACATCATGAACAAGAACCCGAAGAATATCGAGGCGGATGAACTGGCTGTTGAGGCGATGAAAAGATTAAAGCAGCATGATATTACACAACTGGTGGTGACAGACAAAGGAAAATTTGCAGGCTTTGTGCATTTCCACGACCTGATGCGGGAAGGAATTATTTAGTACCAATTACCAATTTGTACTAATAGTACCAATTAGAAATAATGAACTTTCGAATGAATGGTAAGCCTGTTTTCTCCGAACGATCGCTGCGTATCATTGGTATAAATAGGTAATTGGTAAATGAGAAT
>DATDFI010000094.1:0-7772 GCA_036522695.1 Bacteroidia bacterium
AGAGGGACTGGCTGATGAGCAATAGGGCAAGGAGTTTGGCGAAGTTTTTCATATATGAGATCGTGAGACGGTAAAAATAAGAAATATGGAATTTGGAGTGAATGCCCGATAATGGGATCTATGTTAAGCAAGTGCCTGATTTAACATAGATCCAATTATAAGACATATTCACCCAGGGCGTACTCCCATACGAAGATAGCCCGACCTGACGAATTCCCTGGAAATCTTACATCCGCCTTTAAAGGCCGCTTTACGGGATGCGTAAAGCCAATTTGCTCCGTTACTTTGTGTCGTAAAATAAATGCAAATAACATGAAAAAGGAAAATACAAACAGAAGGACGGGAATGAAGGAGAACTATAAGATTTTCCTTTTGCTGGCGGTAATAACGATAAGCTTAGCGGGATTCTCCCTCATCAATCACCCGGCCGTAGCCAAGCACGGCCCTGGAAAAAATGAAGGATCGGTACAAAGAAGAATGCGCGAAGCATCCAGCTTCGAGCGGGATACCAATATGAGCATCGTGCTCACGTCACTAGACCGTGACGAGAAGAATGTGTATCTCACATGGGTGGTGCGTAACCAATCGGTGGGCGGGTTTTATGTGATCGAGCGTTTCCTGCCCGGGCATTATGATGAAGCGAGGTACATTCACTTTATTCCCAGCGGTGCAGTGAACGGAACAAAAGACATCCTCTACAGTTTTATCGATCGCGATCCTCTTTCCGAAGTTTCATCGTACCGTGTGTGGTATATCGAGGACAATGGATCGTATGTTAAAGGCGATGTATTCACGGCAAATGAGTTTGAGGATGGGAAGAAATGCCCGATCGCTAAGAATTAATAGCAAGGAAAACTTTTCAGTGGGTAAGGTGGGTAAAGAAAAAGTCCTGCAGGTTTGCAGGACTTTTCTTTTTTATGAAAAAGGGAAGATCATTTTTTCCTCATGTACATCAGTTTGCCTCCTGCAGTGGCATCGCCCGCAGTAATGTTGAAGAAATACATTCCGGAAGGAAGTTCAACACCGGCATCGTTGGTGCCATCCCATTCAACCGTAAAAGGACCGGGCTGCTGGTTACCCATGCGAAGGGTCTTCACCAACGCTCCATACATATTATACACCGAGATGGTAGTGGAAGCAGGCCATTCGAGCGTGTAACTGATGTTCACCTTATCGCTGAAAGGATTGGGGAAAGCAAAAGGATAAAGATTTTTCTGGACCGTATGCGGTTTAACTGCAAGCAATGAGTCACCGCGCATGAGGGAATCGAGGTCGATCAGTTCATCACCGGGCTGGTACAGCAAATACTGGTAGCCGTCAAACAGCATTTCATCCGAAGTGCTGGTACCTGCTATCACCAGTTGAGGATTGGTCACATTGGGATTGTTGGTGGTGTTATCATAAAGGTGACTGGAGAATAATTTATAACCGGCCGGTACCTTTACCAGGTTGCGGAAAGTGTAATATCCCTGCCAGTTAAAATCCCAATTATTGATCCTTACTAACGGAATGGTGTCGGTACTGGTGTAGGCGTAGTTGGTGATCTGGGTGCAAATTTTATGAGAGTGCGGGAATGTGCCGAACATCGAAAGCGATGCAGGCAAAGTGTTGTTACCCGAAGGGTATTTTGCAGTGAAGGTTTGGGTAGTGTTGGCCGGGATATAAAGGTTCCAGTTCTGCAATGGCACATTCACATAGATCTGGCGAACACCCGTGGTATTGGGCGGATAAAAATACAAACGGATCTTGGTGCTGTCCTGCATACCGCCTGTTCCAACAGGATAGTGGATCTGCAAAATAAGATTGGATCCTGCCTTAATGCGTATGCCGGCTTTTAAAAGAGAAGTGCCGGGGAAAACAGTGGGCGGTGCACCGGGAGCATAACCTCCAATGCTGAATTGCCCGGGTTCGGTAAAGCAGGAGCCCGAAAGGTCGCTCTGCACAGTTCCGGTAGTATCCACATTCACCACTACGTGGTGAACAATGGAGGGATCGCCCGGAACAATCTCGTATGCACGAAGAATAAGGTCTTGCGTTAATCCCGTAGGAAGCGAAAAGCAAACATAACTGTCGTTGCTGTTGGCGTTACTGGTGAAGGTCGGGATCTGCAGCGTAAGAGTGGGAGTGCCGTACAATTGGTACTGAGGGTAGGTGGGTGCAACCGGGGCCTGGGTGGTATCGCCCATTTGTGCGCCATTGCTGATCCAGTTGAGTATGGCATTTTTTTCAGAAGCGGTTATGATCCGCTCGTGCAGGAAGCGCGAATAGGTTGTGTCGGGCGACCAGGGCGGCATTTTACCAATGGTAAGGTCGCTTTGAATGGCCGCTACCCAGGGGTAAGTAAGGCTATAGCAGGTGTATTTAGGCTGAGGCTGACCACCGGGGTGATGGCAGGAGGTGCAGCGCGCATAAAAAATGCTGGCAACATCTTTCCATTCTGTTTGTGCTTGTGTGCCGGCTGCAAAAAGAACGAGCAGCAGGAGAGAAGAGTACAGTTTTTTCATGAAGGGGATTTTTAAGACGAATAAAGGTAGTAAAAAGCGGGCGAGTGGCCAAACCTCAACGCAGGTTCCTGGTTTTTACAGTTACGGCCTGGTTATTATGTACGTATTTGAATGAAGAAGTACTCGAGTAGATCGCATCTTTGGGAAGCGTAATGTCGTAACTGACCATAGCCTCTTTGTCGGCAGGAAAGTTTACCCATACAAATTTAATGTGATCACCTGAAAAGCTGAATTGCCCACCGGCCTGGATGAGAGGCGTAATTGTAGCCCCGCTGAAATTCAGTTCCTCTTTAAACACTGCAAAGGCACCTATAGGGTAGTAGGTAAGTATGCGGACCGTGACATGTAACAGCCGCGGGTTGTCTTTGTCGTGGTGCGCAGTTTTTTCTACAACTACCGGTTCATCGGAAGTGGGTTCAGTGCGGGTAGGTTCATGATGAGGAAGAGGCATGGTGAGCGAATCGCCATTGAAACTGTTCAGCAGGTCCTCGTATTGTTTCTTGTCGAGATCGTTCAGCCGTTTATATTCCGGGTCGAATTCATTGGTGGCGAAATCATCAATGGGAAATTCTTTCCCGTTCACGATGAGCGTTCCATGTGAGCGAAGGAGTACATCATCATTCACGGTCATGTAAAATTCAATCGTGCGCTCGCTGTTAAGGCTGATCTTGTATTTATCCGATTTCTTTTTGTCAAAGAGTTTGAAGCTGAGCTGTTTCCCTTTCTGCAGGTCCCCTTCGCCATAATTATCGGGAACGGAATATAATTCAAGATTGATGTTCGATGTATTCATACCCTCCCGGTAATAAATAATGTCATTTCCCATCATTGGCCCCAGCGGTTTAATACTTACTTTAAAATAGTACCTGTGATTTTTTTCGGAGTACTGGATGATCTCCCGCCTCACTTCAAAGTCACCCGCTTTCTTTTCCATGTAGCAACGGTTCGGGATAAAAACCGAATCGTCACCGGGATGGATAAAGGAATTGGTGATGTCATACGGATCATCGTGTTGTGCCATGGCATTCCCTAGCAGTAGATCTGAATTCACGGTCACGTGCTTTGTCTTGTGTTCGATACCGAAAAAGAGCGAACCTTTTATTTTGCGTGGGTCCATATTCGGTGTTGTTTTGATCCACACGTTCTCATCGATGTTTTGCTGGTTCCCGTTCTCATTATCGATGAACAGCTCGAGCCTGCGGTTATTTTTTTTACTGGTACTCCAATATACTTCACGGTAGTAAGGCGTGCCGATGTGGATGATGCTCACACCTTGCGGGAAAGTGTCCATAACGGCTGCGCGGTTCATATTATAAGGGATGCAAACTTTGTAATTCACCAGGTAGATGCCGGGCTTTACTTCCGTAACGGTGCGCTTGGCATAAAAGCTGAGTTTGGTTCCCAGTGAAGGATCGCTGTTCATATCGTATTTCATCCGGCTTACGTAATTCCCGTTGATGAAAAAGTACATGGAATCCTCGGCAGGATAATGTGGTTTGATAACCCGGTAACCATTTCCAGCGATCACGGTTTTTTTCCCCGTTGAATCCATATAGCTCATCATTAACGGCAAGCCGTTGCGGTAGATCTCGATGCTCTCTTCCATCCCTTTTTTGAAAATGCGTTTTACCGGCTTTCCATTCTCCCAATAGTAAGTGTAGTATTGCATGCCGTCACTTTCATACGTCCAGCCTTTGCCATTCTTCATAGTGGTCACTCCTTTTTCCTTGTGCCAGTGATCTTTTTCCTTCCCGTTGTCATAAAGCGAATAATCGATCCCATCGGGGGATGTTCTTCGGACCTGTAAACCCGACATTTTTCCATTCACATAGGCATGATAGGTTAAAGTGTCGCCTGTCAGCGATGTCTCCAGGAAACTGAAGTCTTTCCCATTCCTTATGTCCCAGGTTTTGGAATTCTGATTCAGCCGGTACGTATAACCCAGGCCGTTCGCATCTTTTTTTTCCTCGTAGGTGATCGTGCCGTTATAGTCCCATTGGTAGTTGTGTTTTTCGGCCGAACCTTTTACGGATCGTGAATTGAAGTATGACACATGCTGGCGGAATTGGTCCGGGGTAAGCGTGTCGCCAAGCGGGGTTAAAAAAACTCCGGGGGTTAAGTTGTTCCCGGTCACCGCTGCGCGATAGTAAAAGTAGGGCACTTCGGCCGGCACCGAAACTTCCACGGGCCCGATGAACCTTCCTTCCCTGAAAAATAATTGTGCAAGGACCTTTCCATCCTTGGCACGATATTCCGTGGCGATGCCATCCGGTATATCGTTTTTGTAATTCACCTTCCAGTACACCTTCACCGCATTACTTTCCGTGTAATATTGGTATAGATCCCGGCACGAATCGCAGGGGGTGAAATCCCATTCTCCTTCCTTCTTCCCATTCCTGTAATTTCCCTTCCTGTACCAGCCATTATAAATGCTGACACTATTCCCTTCTCTTAATCCTTTCGAATAATTTGTGTATGAATAGGCTTTTATTTTCCTGAAAGTATTGTAACGTTCCATCTCGCGGTAGTACATCACAAGATGTGAAGTGTCTTTTGCTTCCCTTGGAATAATGCTGTCAGTTTCGTCATTCGAATAATAGCCGAACCATTCGCCTTCCTGCACACCATTCAAAAAGTTTCCGGCAGCACGGTTGAGGTGGATGTAGTTCCTGGAGGGGTCATCATTAAGCAATGCCGCCAGCTTGCTGAAAACACCGGGGTTGCCATTGTAAAATTCCTGGTGTGTGCCGAGGAAACGGTTCATCGAATCGTTATAGTTCGGTTCGTTCGGAATATAATGCCCCCCGGGTTGTTCCAGGCTTCCTGGCGGACTGATCAATAAGATGTTCCCGTAAAAATACCCAACGCCATTTTTTACCAGCGTTTTGCCATTCGTGTTCCGGATCAGTTCAAAAACTGCGATCGAGTCGTCTCCCGACCTTTGAAGCATCACTTTTCGTTCACCGTATCTTTCGCCTTTGCATTTTTTATCTGAAAAGTAACTGCGCACGCTTCCTTCGGTGTACGACATCCCGCAGAAATATTCGTGCGTGAATCTTTGCGCCCGTGCTGAATGGAAGAGGAAAAGAAAAGCGATCGCGATGAAACGATGAGAAAGGGAACGGAAAGAGAGGGAAGAAGTAAAGGTGTTGAGATCCACAAAATATTATTGGCTTGGTTTAACGCAGAAGGACGGATTTGGTTACGAATTGCCCTTCACAAAAAATCCCACCCGCGCTTCCACGAGTGGGATCAATAGTTGCGTTTCCTGGAATTACCTTACCACGGAAATGCGCTGGGTCTTCACCAAGGCCCCGCACTGTGTCTTCACCAGGTAAATGCCTTCGCGCAATTGCGAAACATCCATGCTGATGCGGTTGCTGCCGCCTGCATTTTCCTGTTCTGTTTTTCTAACCACCCTTCCCGTAGCATCAAACACCGTGATCACAATGGGGTCGTCCGTTGACGTGCTCACATCGATATTCACATTGTTGCTGGCAGGGTTGGGATACACGTGCACGAAGGAATTATTGTCGAGCGGCACCACGCCCAATCCTCCCGCGCTAAGGTTAATGTTGTCAATATACATCTGGTTGCCATAACCTGTTTTCGCCACAAAGCGGAAATACAAAGGAGAGCTTCCCGCCAGCGCATTCAGGTTGATGGTGTCTGTCCTCCATTGATTAGGCGCAGGAACGAAAATACTGTTAGTGGCGGGTGAGGTGGCCAGCACGGTATTTCCTTTTGCATAAATGCGTGTGGCGTTGCCCGGACAATCGCTGTATTCCTCCACAATAAGCGAATCGTAATATACATTATCGAAGGGCGCATAGGCCACATCAAAATACAAACGAATGGGCGGGACCGAATTCGTGAAATCTATATAAGGTGTAGTGAGCATGTCCGAGCCGCTCGGCACACTGTAAAAGTCAGCCATCATGGATTCGGAAGAATTCCCGAAGCCTCCCGCAGCGGTTGAGCGCGAGAGCAGGGATGAGGAATTCTCCAGTCCCCAGTTAACGGGTGGGAAAGTATTGGAAACAAATCCCTGCGTGAGCGGTGGGGCAGAGCCGGAAGGATTCGTCATGATAGTGAATGTGCGCACGATGGTATCGTTGAAATTATTAAGGTCGGTTGAGGCATTAGGGTTCGCTGTGTAAGCTTTAAGCGTATGCGCGCCTGCAGGCAAAGTGTAAGTGGGGAGGGTAATATCGTAGATCGCATTGGAAGCGAGCGACCCGGTCCAGCTATAAATGCTCCATGCTTGTGCATCCATGCGGTAATGCAATTGCACGGCAGTGATCGTATCGATGCCTGCATTGCGAATGCGCACCACAGGAGCAATGCTCGTGTCGCAGGTGGTAAGAGGCGGATATAACATACTCACAGTGGATGCATCCAGCTGCTGGAGCGAAGATTGCTGCAGATCGCTTTCCCACAATCCTCTTCCGTAAGTGGCCGCACGCAATTTGCTGGTGGCATAATGGATCTCCAGCTCATCGATGATTACATTGGGTAAACCGGTGTTGTAAGCGATCCAGTTGTTCTGCGTGGCATCGGTATAAAAAACGCCAAGGTCGGTGCCGATGTACAAAAGATCGTTGCTCGAGTTTTGGTACTCTATGCAGTTGATCGGGATGTTGGGCAATGTTCCCGAAACATTGCTCCAGGTCTGTCCTCCATCATTGGTATAAAAAACTTTATTGCCTGCCGAAAAACCGGAGAAGGTCACCCATGCGGCATCGGGATTTGCATCGCTTATCGTAATACCCGAGATGGCTGCATTGCCAACCGGTAAAGTGCCCGTTATCGTGCTCCAGGTATTTCCTCCATTGGTAGAGCGGTAAATATTGCCGAAGGTGGCTGCATAAATATAACTGGTGTTGCCGTTCGACACTTCGAGCGAATAAAGGCAGTTGCCGTCAAAAGCCCCGTTCGACATGTTGCTCCAGGTGTTGCCATTGTCGGTTGATTTGAAAACATCGGAACCTCCCATGTACATCACGTTGTTGTTCGTAGGATCCATGATCAGTGGCGAGGTCCAGTCGCATCCGCCCTGTGAAACGGGATTAAATGTTACACCGCCATCAGTGGATTTCGAAAAATTCCCGCCCTGGTATGAAACAAAAACCACGTTGTCATTCGAAAAATCAACGAGGCATTCCTCCCCGTCAGCACCCATCACGCGGTTGGCGGTGTTCACACCCGTGACCTGGTCGGTGCCGTTATCCTGCGCGCCTGCATAAATCAAATTAGTAGAGCGCTGAT
>DATDFI010000095.1:0-3446 GCA_036522695.1 Bacteroidia bacterium
CCAATGTGAATGCCGGTCCCGATCAAATTATATGCTCGGGTACGATGAGTGCGAACCTGAATGGCACGGTTGCTGGCGGTGCAACAACGGGCGTTTGGAGTACATTGGGCAGCGGAACATTCTCACCGAACAACACCACACTCAATGCAACATACAACCTGAGTGCGGCTGACACCACTGCAGGTACGGTGACGCTGTTGCTCACTTCAACAAACAATATGAATTGTTTAGCGGTGACCGATACCATGGTGATCACTATTACTTCCATTCCGCTTACAGTTGCAGGAAGCGATACAACTGCATGTGCGAACAATGCGGTGATAACACTGGGTGGAACGATCACCGGTGGAAATGGAACGGGCATCTGGACGACCACTAACGGTACCGGGACCTTCTCACCGAACGACTCAACGCTTAACGCAACGTATACACCGAGCGGTTCCGATATCTCGAATGGAAGTGTGACGCTCATCCTCACCGCTACCAATGCCTGCATGTCCACCAGCGATACCATCACGATCACATATACTCCTGCACCTGTTGTGAATGCGGGACCCGATCAAACGATATGTGCAGGTGCAAGTGTTAACCTGAACGGAACGGTGACCATCGCAACGGGCGGAGTATGGAGCACTACCGGGACAGGAACATTTGTTCCGAACAATACCACACTGAACGCAACGTACATCCCGAGTGCCGCGGATACAGTTGCCGGAACAGTTACGCTGATCCTTAATTCCACCGGGAATGGAACCTGTCTTGCTGTTGCAGATTCGATGGTGATAACGATACAGATCAAACCGAATGCGGACTTTACGCACACACCCGCTTGCTTGAACAATGCAGTTTCCTTCACTGATATTTCGAGCGGAAGCGTGAATAGCTGGTCATGGAATTTCGGTAACGGAACTTCCACACAGCAGAACCCTTCAAATACATTTGCATCAACGGGCATGCAAAGCGTAACACTTATCGTAAGCACTTCGGCCGGCTGCGCGGATACGATTACGAAGAATATTTTCGTGAATCCTTTGCCCACCGCTATGTTCGGTTATGTAACAGCCTGTCCTGATTCCGCTGCGTTCACTGATAATTCCACGATCAGCAGCGGCAGTCTCACCTGGGGTTGGGCCTTTGGCGATTCAACATTCAGTAACCTGCAAAATCCCACCCACACTTATGACTCGGCAGGAACCTACGTGGTGGTACTCACCGCAACATCCGATTCGGGATGCGTGGCCTCGTACAGCGATACCGTAAATGTGATCGATTGTGACGAGCATATTGTGAACGATCCCGTATTGCCGGGCGCATTCACACCTAACGGTGATGGGCATAACGATGTGCTGTATGTGAAAGGCGGTCCGTTCGCATTGTTCGACTTCCGGATCTTTGACGAGTGGGGTAAGGAGATCTATCACGGTACTTCGCAAACCGAAGGATGGGATGGAACTTATAAGAGTAAAATGCAGCCGGGCGGCACTTATGTATGGACGATCAACGTGACCACCCTGGATAATCGCGTGATCAAGAAAGCAGGAGATGTAACACTTGTTCGTTAAAAAAACGCTCATGAAAAAGAAGATCATATATACCCTGCTTGCAATGATTGCCGCAGGGACCACAAAGGCCCAGGATTTTCACCTTGCACAATACGATGCGGCCGGCCTGTACATGAACCCTGCGCTCACCGGGATGTTCCTCGGGGACAAAGGAGATTACCGGATCTCGAGCGACTACCGATCGCAGTGGAAGGCACTTGGAATAAAGCCGTACAATACGGTGTACCTCGCTTACGACATGCCTTACACGATAAAGGACAAGAAGTGCGGTTTTGGAGCTTACGTGATCAACAGCCGATCGGGTAACGGGCACTTCAACACGTTTTCTTTTATGCTTTCCGGTGCGTATGACATCATGCAGGGTTCGGATAAGCATTATTTGTCGGCCGGATTGCAGCTCGGGTTGTTCAACAAAAGTTTCGATCCTTCATCGTTCACTTACGATGTGCAGTACGATGCAAGCACCGGAACGTTCGACAATAGTGTGAACAGCATGGAGTCGGGGTTGAATACAAGTATTTTCCGTTTCGATGCGAATATGGGGATCTATTACAAGTACCGTGATGAATCGAAGAAATGGCATCCTTACGGAGGATTCTCCATTTATCACGTGAACCGTCCTAATGAAACCTTCACTGCTTATAAGGAGCGCTTGCCTATGCGTTTCAACTTCAACGCAGGGTGTGATTTTATTTTGAACGAGAGGTTTACGATCGTTCCGAAGATCCTTTATATGAATGAAGCGAAGGTGAGTGAATTTTATGCCGGGCTTGCAGCATTTTATAAAATGAAGGATAATAATTTTCAGCCTATGCTGGGCCTCGACTACCGCCACAAGGATGCCTTTGTGGTGGAAGTTGGATTGAAGCAGGATAAGCACATTTTCCGCATCAGCTATGATGTGAACACTTCTTATCTCAACAGTTACACCGGGGGAAGGGGCGCGATAGAATTCTCACTCGTTCTCATCGGCATTAAAGGACAACCCTTGTTCATTCCGCCTAAGTCGAGGGTGGAGTAGGGAGTTGAAAATAAACCCCGGCAGAAATGCCGGGGTTGTTTATTAAAAGGTGATCTCAACCCATTTAGGCCGGTGATCGGACATGTAGTATTTACAATAGTCCACAAACAGCTTTTCATTCTTTTTGTAAAGATCAGGGAACAGGCAGTTGTCGAAATCAAAAACGCCATTGTTGGTTACTTTTTCTTTTAATCCCGGCAAAAATGCCACCTGGTCGTAATTGGCATCATTCTTCAGGTTGGAGTAAACTTTGGTGGAATGCTCGGGCAGCAAAAGCCCTTTTGAAGTGAGCGCATCGTAAACAGGATCTCCCTTTTCAGCTTTGGGAAGATTAAAATCCCCCACTACGATGATATTCTTCGAAAATGCATTGGGACTTTTTCTTCTCAATTCAGCCCAGCGCGCAACGCCAAAAGTTTCGAGCGTACGCCTCGCCATCGATGCTTTTTCCGACTCTTTCGATTTCGCATTTCCGAAATAGGTGTGCGCATTGATCATTACAAAATCGAAATCCTTCACTTTGAATGAGGCGATAAATGGGGTCCGGTCGTAGCCTTCGAACTTCCCATTAACCCCGGGAACCTTGATGGAGTCGTAATCAGCAACCGGTATGGCGAGTTCGCCCAGCTTTTCGAGCGGCTGTATCTTTTCGGAGTCCCAGATGTAACACATGCGCTCGTCATTACCCGCTGCATTGGAAAAAACAGTTTTGTATCGTGCCGGCAATTCTTTCATTATCCCACGCAGGCCGGCAAGGTTGTCCTTGCATTCCTGTATGCCGATGATGTCGAACCAAAGCAGGATCTCGGAAATGAGATGGTAGTCGCTCGCCCTGCGCTCCTGTCCGCCCAGGTTAGCGATGT
>DATDFI010000096.1:0-10384 GCA_036522695.1 Bacteroidia bacterium
ATACGTCAAACAATTCAAATACATCACCGCATATCAAACCACCGGTAAATGTTACCACACCGTCACATGCTAAAGACCCGGTGACGAATTCGCATCACCACGATCCGCCACCCATCGCTTATCAAAGTACGAACGGCAGTAATAATGCCAACGATCCCTTTGATAATGGTGGAACGGTGGGTACCTCGAACAACAGCAACAACAATACATACGGCAACACGCAAACACCTCCTGCTCCTGACTCATCCAAAACCAGTTCCACCCCCGATGTGCGGGTGGTCACGCATCAGAATGCAAGCGCGCCAAAAAAAGACAGCACACTCGCTTCGGACCAGACAAAGGATCCTGTTACCGCGCCTGTTCCCGGAAAGGACAGCACCATGCACAACGAGCCAGAGAAGGACAGCACTTTTGCGAAAGGCCCGAAAAAAGACAGCACCTCACAAACTCCCCGTGATACAAACCCGAATAAGGGTCCCCTGCCGCAGGAGGCTTTCAAAAAATTTTATGTGGCTATGTTTTACGGGATCGATATCAATCATCAATCGGTGAGTGGCGCAACTGCAGCCTCGCTCAATAATTATTATACGAAGACAGCTTCGCTTCCCAACACTTTTGCACTGGGTGGCAGGTTTGGACTGCACCTCAGCAGGCGTTTTGCGCTGGATGCCGAAGTGAATTATTCCACGCTCCAGGCACAAAGCGAAGAATTGATCATGACGTACTGGCGATGGGCCAATCCTCCGCCCGACATTACCCTGCACAGCACTTTTGGCAGCGTAAACTTTTCCTCTTCCAATTTCGATCAGAATGATAATTCGCGCCCGCAGACCCTGTTTGGCGACAGCGTTTGGATACGTGGTACGGTGAGTGAGCGCTACAGCTTCATCACTGTTCCGCTGAGTGCGAGGTTCAACGTGGTGAATGATAAATACGTGAAGCTGTATGTGCGCGGTGGGATGGCGGCCAATTACATTTTAGCGCAGCAGATGCAATTCACCGTAACAACATCAGGAAAAGTGCTTTCATTCACGTCCCTCAACGGGATCAACAAAATAAATTTCATTTACGTATTGGGGCTGGGCACAGAAGTCAAACTGTACAAAGGCTTAGGGCTATGGGTTGAGCCCGGGCTGCGCTATTCGGGCACTTCCATGAATAAAGAAGGATTGAAGAACCATCCTTACTCTTATTTCATCCCGGCAGGATTCATTTACCGGTTCTGAAAAAATTCTTTCCGCCCAGACAACCCGTACCCTGCAATGGGCATCCTTAACTGTGAATGTGGTTAAATGACCAGGCTTGAAGGTTCCAGGTGCGATAGGAAAACCTTTGACCTGCACGAAGACCCTGTGCCTCTGCGCCAGGGCTCTTCCCTGTCATATATCCGGATCTAAAAACCAAAATGACCATGAAAACAAAACTTCTACTTTTTATTGCACTATTCAGCTTACAACTAAAAGCACAAACCGTTGATGCAGTTTATACAGCCGGTGGCACACTTGCCGATTTCAGTCGCGTGATCGCGCTCACACCCACGGGCAACATTGCCGTTGCCGGGAATGCAGGCAGCAGCTTTACCTGGGGAAGCAATGCACTCACCAATGCCGGGCAGAATGACATCATCATTGCCCAATATGATAATACCGGCAATGTGCTTTGGGCGAAAATGGCCGGTGGGACCGGGATGGATGCGGCCAACAGCGTTGCCGTGGATGCCAACGGGAATGTTTTTATTTCCGGCTCTTTCCAGAATACATTCAGCTGGGGAAGCAATAATATGGTGAGCAACGGAAGCGATGATCTTTACTTCGCCAAGTATGATGCGGGCGGGAATTTGCTTTTCGTAAAACAATATGGAGGTACGGGCAGCGACCGCGCGAACGCCATCACACTCGATAATGCAGGCAATGTTTACATAGCGGGATATTTCTCAGCCAACTTCACTTTCGGAAGCACACCGCTCACTACCGCAGGGTCGAATGATGTCCTCGTAGCGAAATTCGACAACGCTGGAAATTTACAGTGGGTGAAAACAGCGGGAGGTACGGGCGTTGAAACGGGAAGAGAGATCATAGCCGATGCCTCTGGAAATATTTATGTAGGAGGAACCTACGGCTCGGCCTTTACTTATGGAAGCACCACGCTCACTTACTCTGCCATGAATGATATTTTTATGGCGAAGTACGATGGCATGAACGGGAATGTGCTTTGGGCGAGCGGTGCGGGCGGAACATTGAACGATCAGCCCATGGGGATCGCCAGGTCGGCAGCAGGAAACATTTTGTTGTGCGGGTATTTTCAAAGCAATTTCACTTATGGTCCCACTACTTTTACCAATGCAGGTGCGGAAGATATTTTTGTGGCAGAATATGCGGCATCGAACGGCACTATCAATTTCGCAAAGCAAGCGGGCGGCACCGGAAGCGATGAAGGATTGTGGCTGCAAACCGATGCGGCCGGAAATATCTATGTGACCGGTTATTTCAATGGCTCCTGGACGTACGGCTCCACGCTTATCACCAGCGCGGGATCGGATGATGAACTCATTTCGAAATATGATGCAACAGGAAACGTGCTGGGCGTGGTCACACACGGGGGCACCGGGCTGGATCGCGGGCGGGGCGTTACGCTCGATGCCAACAATAATATTTATGTGGTGGGAGAATTCCAGAACAGTTTCAGTTATGGCACGTTTCCCATTACCAGCGCAGGTGCGGATGACATCTATCTCTCTATACTTTGCCAGCAACCGCCTCCCACACCGGTGATCACGCAAAATGCGAACACACTTTCCACTACTGCAAACGGAACTTACCAGTGGTACCTTAACGGTAATGCGCTAAACGGGGCCACCAATTCATCTTACACTACGGGTTCAACCGGGAATTACTGGGTGGTGGTTTCGAACGCCTGCGGCCAGAGCCAGCCTTCCAATTCCATTTACGTTGCTTTCTCAGCCGCGAACGAAATGAACAGCGAGTTAAATTTCGCTGTTTTCCCCGTACCATCGAATGGGAACTTCACGTTTCAATGCAATATGATCAATGAAGCAAATGCCACGCTGAGGATATCCGACCTGGTGGGAAACACGGTTTTCACAGAAGTGAGGTCATTGCAAAAAGGAAATAATACGGCAGCCATTTCCGGCAGCGATCTTGCGCCAGGCGTTTATTTTATCTCCATCGAAACAGCACAGGGAAAATGCACACGCCAGCTCATCATTGAAAAATGACCGCGCTCCTGCTGCTCCAAACAAAAACGGTTCGTTGCCCCGGAGGCAGCGGACCGTTATTTTTTGAATATATTTATGCTTCAACGCTTTCGCTTTCACCCTGCCTGATGCAACGAAGTAAACTCATAAGTATACTTTCCACTTTCTCCGTAAAGGAGATGAAGCAATTCGAGAAGTGGATGCAAAGCGACCTGTTCAATTCCAACCCACGGCTCCACGCGCTCACCGTTTACCTATCGCGTTTTTATCCTTCATTCGATCACGAGGCGCTCGACAAAACCGAAGTGCACCGCGAGATCTTCCCGGGTGAAAGTTACAGCGATGCCCGCATGCGAAACCTCATCTCCGACCTGCAGGCAAAAGCCGAAGAATTTCTTTCCTGGCTTCACCTGGCACAGCACCCGGTTGCAAAAAAACAATTCCTGCTCTCGGAACTCAACAGGCGGAAATTATACTCGCTTTTTCCTTCGAGGCTCAAAGAAGCGAAAGATGCATTGCTGAATTCGGGACTGGGATCCACTTATGCCACGGTTTTCAATTTCCTGCTCGACCGGGAAGAGTACGGATTCCACTACGCCCAGCATTTCGGGCAGGTATACAAGGCCTTTCGCAAATATGATAACCGGAAGATCATCCGTTCGGTGAGCGATCTCTACCTTTCCAACCTGCTGTATTATTACCAGATCCTGCTCGATAACGAACGCATCTTCGGAAAAAAAACTGAGGCTTTCCATTCTCTCGCAGAACTGGCCGAGCAGCTTTACCGTGAAACCGGGCAGGACAATCTGCTCACTGCGATCCATCTCCGGATCATAGGCCTGCTGCGCACCGGTGAAGTGAAACATTACCGCGCCATCAAAAAAGATCTCGGTAAAAAAGAATTCGACCGCGCAGCGGTCAATGAAAAGCAAAGCATCGTGACCATCCTTACCAATTTCGCTTTGCGCCAGCATCTTTTCGGCAACCCTGCCTTTCTTAAAGAACTGGTGGAACTTTCTGCCATCGCACTTCAGAAAAAACTTTGTTTCCGGGATGGGTTCATCTCTCACATCTTCTTTTTCAACTTCACCTACTACAACATCCTGCTCGGTAGAACGGCAGATGCGAAAAACTTTGTGAAGAAATACAGCGCCAATCTTCAACCGGGTGTGAAGGAAAGTACGCTGCATTATTCCGATGCCTATATATGCTTTGCAGAAAAAAAATACTCCGAAGCGCTGCATCACCTCGGTAAAGTGAGCTACGATACACCCCAGCGTTATATCGGCATCAAGAATGTTTTACTGAAGATCTATTACGAAAAGGGCGACCTGGAACCGGTGGCGTTCGTGGTAGATTCCATAAGGCACAAGATGCAGGGGGCGGCATTCTTTTCCGATTACTACCTCGAAGCGGAGAAAAAATTCCTGCATTACTTCACCATTTTGATGAGTGCACGCACCGGTGCGCGGGGCAGCAGTAAAAAGAAACTGGAGAACATGAAAAAAGAACTGGGCTCACCGGGTTATGTTTTCCACAGGGAATGGCTCCTTGAAATGGCGAAGGAACAGGCCGGTTAAAGGGCGCTACATTTCAAAAAACATTTCATTTTCCCGGTCATTTACCCTGCGTATTTTCGTTGAAGATGACCTGAAAAAAAATGCGGGAACGCAAGTACAAAGAATGCAGAAAGTTTGCAGATAAAAGGCCAAATTTTTATTTGGCCGTATGGCCCGCATTTTTTACTTTAGACATCCTTTAAAAAAACTCAAACGCCAACACAGTCCTCATGAAAAATATTACCCGGATCACCCTCATCGCACTCGGCTTTTTATTTTATAACCTTACCGCAAAAGCCCAGACCCAGCCCACAGTGAACGCCTGTTGCGTGAACCTCGTAACACCCACTACCACTTCTCTCTATTTCACCTGGACACGCGGTAATGGTGACTACTGCCTGGTGGTGATGCGTCAAACCTCTAACACCATTGTCTACCCGGTTGATGGCAATACCTACACCGGCAGCACGGTTTTCGGTTCGGGCAGTAACCTTGGCAATTCCAACTACGTGGTGTATAAAGGCACTGGCACCGGAATTACCGTTACCAACCTTGCGGTTGGCACATATTACGAGATCATGATCTATGAATTCAACTCGCTGCAATTCCCTTACTCCCCCAACTACACCAGCAGTTATGGATTTTTGTATTGCTACACTTTAGCCACCCAGCCCACCAGCGGACCCACTGGTCTCATGTCCTACAACATCGGCCCCAACGGAGTTGATATGTCCTGGACTCCCGGCAACGGATCCTATTCCGTACTTGGTGTGCGGCAATCCACTTCTTATTCCGGCACACCGGTTGACGGAACTGAATACTACTCGAACACTTGTTTCGGGTCAGGAGGTTCAATAGGCACTTCTTCACCCTACGCTTACGATGTTTATGACGGAACGCTCAGCACGGTGAGTGTAGGATGCCTCAACCCGGCCACCGACTACTCTTCCGGTGTATTTACTTATAACGGAACCAGTGGCGCGAATAATTATCTCACTACAGGTTCTTACCGTTTTTTCACCACCCTCGCAGCTGAACCCACAGCTTCATCAAACTGGTTATATGTGAACGATGTCAGTGAAAATGCCTTCACGGTCAACTGGCTCAAGCCATCGGGTTCGGGAAGCTATTCTCTTGTTACCGTGAAACAGGGCACTTCCAACAGCAACCTTCCTGCCGACATGAGCATTTATACGGCCAACTCCGTTTACGGAAGCGGTTCACAGGTTGGAACAGGGGCTTATGTGGTGTATAATAGTTATGGAAATACCGTCCGTGTCACCGGTCTTACTCCCGGAACCCAATACACGGTTTCCATTTTCGAATTCAACGGTGGGACCGGAACATTCAACAATACCACTAACTATCTCACTACATCGTACGCAACACAACCCACGCAAACGGTGGATCCATTGCCAACAGTGAATTCCTCTTCGCTGACGCTCACTCCTTCCACCAATTCGGTTACCGCATCATGGACCAATGGCAATGGTGGTAAACGCATTGCGCTGGTAAAGCCCACCCGCCTGCGCACAGCCCTGGCTTTTGACGGAACAAATGATTATGTGTCTGTACCGTTCAATGCAACACTGCAGCCTACCACTTACCTAACAGTAGAGGCCTGGGTTTACAAATCCGATTGGGCCAACAACGTAGGCTGGCAAACCGTTGCCGGCAACCACGAAGGCAATGGAGGATACCAGATCTTCTCTTATTACAATTATTTCTACGGCTATGCTTATCGCAACGGATCGAATGGTGCGGTTTACCAGGATGTATCATACCTTACTCCGGGCTGGCACCATTTCGCCATGGTGTTTGACGGGCGATATACCTACCTGTATGTTGATGGTGCGAGGAAGACGCAAGCTGATGCCGGAACCACCTGTTCCCTTTCCTACCAGTATTCCAACAGCTTCCTTATCGGTGCTGATGTAGGAACATCCACTTTGCCACAAGCCAGCCCCAATTATTATAACGGTTATGTAGATGAAGTGCGCGTATGGAACACAGCGCGCAGCTTTTCTGAAATCCGCTCCTACATGTATCAATCCATGGTAGGAAATGAAACCGGTCTTGTCGGAGAATGGTCCCTGGATGACGGTTACGCTACCTCCGGCATTGCAAAAAATAATTCAATAGAATACACCGCCCTGAATGGCACACTCAATAACATGACCACCACAGCCGCATCATCTTTCAGCGGAACAAGCGGTTGGATACTTTCAGGCTCGGGTGTGAATGAACCTGTCGACAACAATGCTTACACCTCCAATTCCACATTCATGAGCGGTTCGCAAGTTGGTTTGCAGTACTACACGGTTTACAACAATACCGGCAACTCGGTAACCGTTACAGGACTCACCCCCGGTACGTATTATAATTTTGCCCTGTTCGAATTCAACACCACCGCTTATAATAATTTCAGGACAGAAGATTACCTCACACAGGATTTTCAAACCATAGGTGCGCCATTACCCACCATCACTTCTTTCACCCCGGTGAATGGCAACCTGGGTACGGTAGTAACGATCAACGGAACCAATTTTGATGGAACAACTCCCTCTAACAACCAGGTTTATTTCGGGACCGAGCGAGCAACGGTGGTCAGTGCCACCTCAACGCAGATACAGGCCATAGTTCCCTATTGCACCAATAATGTTCCCATCTCTGTAACGGTAAATACAGTAAGCGCTTATTCCAATAAACCTTTTGTTGTTACCTCCTCCTGCTCCGGGAACATCACCAATACTTCCTTCACCACCGGCTCAATTACCTCCGGGCTTTCGCGCGAGGGCGTTGCAGTAGGTGATATCGACATCGATGGCAAGACCGACATCCTTTCGGTGGATAACAGTTACGGATGGCTGAGCTTTGCGAGAAATACGAGTTCCAATGGCGCACTTTCATTCGCTCCAATGACATCTTATGGAGGCATAACCAGTCCTACAGAAGTTGAAGTGGGTGACCTTGACGGTGATTACAAACTTGACCCGGTCATTGTTTCCACCGGCAATTCCATGATGACGGTATATCGCAATACCAGTTCCACTTCTTCTTTCAGTCTCGGCTCCCGCATCGATCTTCCTACGTTACCTAACCCTACCAATGTAAGTATTGCAGATATCGACAAGGATGGAAGACCTGATGTGATCGTATCGTATTCCATAGGAACACAATTCTCCATTTTCAGAAACACCAGCTCCGTAGCTTACATCAGTTTCGCCACCCGGCAGGATTTCTCGGGAGTGAACTGTCCGTATTCGGTACAGGCCGGTGACATTGACGGGGATGGTAAACCCGATATTGTTGCAGGCAATAATAATGCTGCGAGTTATGTGGTGTTCCGAAATACCAGCACCAGCGGAAATATTTCCTTCGCTGCGGGCGTTACCGTTGCCACTTCGGCTAACGTGATGCACCTTACACTTGCAGATATGGATAATGATGGTGACAACGACATTATCGCGGGCCTGACAAGCGGGAACGTGGTGGTATTCAAGAACAATTGTACTATAGGTAATATCACCTCCGGTTTATTGCCGCTGCAGAACACCCTGAGTGGATTCACTTCCAATGCTACCACAGAAGTATATGACCTGGATGGGGACTCACGCAATGATATCGTGATCGGTTACTTTGCTTCCTCCACGGTTTCTGTTTACGAGCAAACCGGGACATTCGTTTTTGCATCGCGCGTTGACCTTACAGGATCCAGCTCGGGCTCGGCATGGCTGGGTGTTGCTGATTTCAGCATGGATGGAAAAAGCGACATTGTGGCCGGAACAGGCGGAACTACGGTAACAACACTCAATAACGTGATGAATGCATTGGTCCCTGAACCCACCACACCGGCCAGCGCGATCACTTTCTCAAGCGTAGGTCAAACACAAGTGACCGTGAATTTCACTGCGGGCTCAGGTGCAAATCGCTTGATCGTTGCGCACAAGGGAAGTGCGGTAAGTTCATTCCCATTCGATGGTGTGGGTTATACACCTAACACGGTATTCGGATCGGGAACCGACCTGGGCGGTGGGAATTACGTGGTTTACAACTCCAACGGAAATTCGGTCACGGTGACCGGCCTTCAATCCTATACGGCTTACTATTTCGCCATTTTCGAATACGATGGTTCTACCTGTACCGCGAATTATCTCACTTCTCCTTACGTTTCCAATAACGTAACAACACTCAACACTCCTCCCACTATTTCCGCTATCGGGAATCCTTCGGCCATCTGCCAGAGCTCGGGAATGCAAACCGTGAACTTCAGTGGTGTGGGAACAGGAGCAGTGAACGAAACACAAACCATTACCATTACCGCCACATCCAATAACCAAACGCTTATTCCCAATGGCAACATCACGGTGAACTATACCAGCCCGAATGCAACCGGCTCGGTAAGCTACACGGCTGCAGCCGCACAATCAGGAACTGCGATCATCACGGTTATTGTGAACGATAATGCGACCAACAACAACATTACGCAGCAAACGTTCACCGTTACGGTGAATCCTCCTCCCACCACTTCGGTGGCCGGACCTAACCAGAATATCTGCACACCTTCCACAACGCTTGCAGGCAATACTCCATCTGTGGGAACAGGAACATGGTCCTTCGTTTACACGAGCAACGGTGCCATCACTATTGCTAACCTCAACTCCCCCACTTCATCGATCAGCAATTTCAATGTGAACGATTCGGTGCGGCTGGCATGGACCATCAGCAATTCGCCTTGTTCGAACTCGGTGAGCTTTGTGAGTATCAAACGCGGCAACTGCCCCCTTGATGCCAACTTCTCAGCAAACCAAACGAACATCTGCGGCTCATCCGCTAACGTGACCTATACCGATCTGTCCACCGCGCAGTCCACCACCATCACTGCATGGAGCTGGTCGTTCCCCGGTGGAACACCTTCGAGTGCAACAGGACAGGGTCCGCACATTGTCGCTTATTCTTCACCTGGCACATACTCGGCATCGCTTACCATTACTGACAACACGGCCGCAACCAATACCGAATTAAAACCGGGTTACATTACACTTACCGCATTGCCCGGTAACCCCGGTTCCATCAGCGGCAACCTCACCGTGTGCCAGGGACAAACCGGGGCAACGTATTCGGTTCCTCCGATCAGTGGTGCAACTTCCTACTCGTGGACGGTTCCCACCGGTGCTACCATTGTTTCAGGACAGGGAACTTCCAATATTGTGGTTGACTTCAGCAACTCCGCTTCCACGGGAAATATTACGGTATATGGTATCAACAGTTGTGGTAACGGCAACACCGGTTTCCAGTTAGTGACCGTGAATCCGCTCCCGGCAAATACGCCCTCGATCTCCGGATCAACAACGGTTTGCCAGGGCCAGAACAGCGTTATTTACAGTGTAGGCGCGATCAACAATGCTACCGGCTACAGCTGGATAGTGCCAAACGGTGCTACCATCGTGAGCGGTAACAACACGCAAAGCATTACGGTGAATTTTTCCAACTCTGCCACTTCGGGAACAGTGAATGTTTTCGGAACCAACAGCTGCGGCAACGGCACTTCCAACAATGCGATCAGCATAACAGTGAATCCCTTGCCTGATGCAGCGGGGGCGATAACCGG
>DATDFI010000097.1:0-5601 GCA_036522695.1 Bacteroidia bacterium
GGGATGGAGAAAGACCTTCACGGATTACCTTGACGGTATAAACGGTGCTTATATCGTCAAGGTAATCCGTGAAGGTCTTTCTCCATCCCAGCTCCCAGCCGATACGGTGCTGCTTGCTGATGGTAAAATAAAAACCGACTCCCGAAGGAATAACGAATTGGAATTTGCTGTAAGTAACGCCCTCTGTTTTAAGCGGGCGAAGCGCTGTCCAGGAACCTTCACCGTTCAATTGCCCTTTCGGGTTCTGGTATATGCCTCCAATGCCAGCAAAAATATAAGCACGGAAATCATTGCGGTAGCGATATGCTCTGCCGATATCATTCACCTCGTAAAAGAAAAATTCTCCATCCACGGTCAATTCAAAAAGATCGTTGCGGAAGTTCAGGTTGCGGCTGTTACGTCCAGGGTTGGTAGAAAGTTTATCGGAACCGGAGATACGGCCATAGGCGAGCCCGCCTTTAATGGAAATATTCGGATGTACTTTGTAACGTGCAAATCCATCTAAAGCAAAATGCGTTTGCGAGAATTTAAGGTCGGCCACAAAATCCCTGCGGGTTTGTTCTTTTCCTCCTATCTCACCGAGATAATTGGAAGCGCCAAGGCTGCCCCCGAAATCCCATTTGTACTGTGAAAAAGCAGTAAAGGGAAGAGAGGCAAAGAGCAGAGCGTAAATACTTTTCTTCATGGGTGATGGTTAGAGCAGCAAACTTAGTGAAATTCCCTAAAAGAACAAAGCCCGGTTCCCCGGGCCTGTTATTAGAGTTTTATGCGCATGGTCCGCTTGGGGCCGTACTTATTTTTGTTGTGAGTTATTTTTCCATAGATCGGGTGGTCATGATCCCATATATGGCTGTAAATACTTTTTTGCTTGATCACATAACTGTAATTGATCGTTGAGATAATGTAGGAGTCATTATGAGTAGGATCGCCCCTTTTATTTCCGGGTGTGTAATTGTTGGGGTTGGGGAGATCGGTGGTGGAAGGATCATAATGCAATTCACCGTTCCTGTTCGCGAGTTTTTGGGCGAGGGGACTTAGGCCCGATGTTTCTGCATATACGGTGCTGATATCATCCAGGTAATCGGTAAAGGTCGTTCTCCAGCCGAGTTCCCATCCAATGCGGTGCTGTTTGTTGATGGTATAACTAACGCCTCCGCCTGCGGGTAGGCACAACCCGAATTTGCTGTAACTCACGCCTTCGGTCTTCAGCGGCTGAAGCGCGATCCATTGCCCTTCGTAGTTGGCTTTGGGATTAGAATAAAAACCTCCTACACCGGCAAAAAGGTAGGCTTTGAAATCATCACGGTAACGATAACCCCGGCCTACATCATTGATGGTGAAAAAAGTGAATTCGCCCTTGGCCGAAAGCTCCAGCAGATCATTGCGGAAGCTCAGGTTACGGCCTTCGCGGCCCGGGTTGGTGGAAAGATTGTCAGAGCCGGATATGCGCGCATAAGTGAATTCGGTCTTTACCGAAATATTATGATTGATCTTATAGCGAACAAAGGCATCGCCAGCAAAATGCGTTTGCGAGAATTTAAGGTCGGCCACAAAATCCCTGCGGGTTTGTTCCATGCCCCCTATATCACCAAGGTAATTGGAAGCCCCCAGGCCACCGCCAATATCCCAATGAAATTGAGCGAATGAAAAAGCCGGAACCGTTAGAAAGAGTGTGAGTTGAAGTAGTTTGCGATTCATTTGAGGGTGATTTAGATGAATGTTAAACGCAAGTGAACTACCTAATGTTTCCCGGGCGAGGAAGAATAATGCCTTAGGTTATGAACAAAAATATAACAATAAGCATATAAAGCAATATTTTTGGCCGGTCATTACTAAGCATTTAGACGAACCGCTAATTTTTTTCTATGAATAGGATCACGTCATTATTCGGGGTAAAATATCCCATTATACAGGCAGGGATGATATGGTGCAGCGGGTGGGAGCTGGCCTCAGCTGTCAGCAATGCGGGCGGGTTGGGACTCATTGGGAGCGGGAGCATGTATCCCGAAGTACTTCGGGACCATATCCGCAAATGCAAAAAAGCAACCGAAATGCCTTTTGGGGTGAATGTGCCGCTCTTATATCCCGATATTGATAAGCACATGCAGGTAATTACCGAGGAAGGGGTGAAGATCGTTTTTACCTCGGCCGGTAATCCCAAAACCTGGACTCCCGTTCTGAAAGAGAAGGGGATCACCGTGGTGCACGTGGTGGCCAATGTAAAGTTTGCGCTTAAATGTGAAGAGGCGGGTGTGGATGCTGTGGTTGCCGAAGGCTTTGAAGCGGGTGGGCATAACGGTCGTGAAGAGACCACCACTTTTGTGCTCATTCCGATGGTGCGTGATGCGGTTAAAATTCCAGTAATCGGGGCCGGGGGAATTGCTACCGGCCGGCAAATGCTGGCGGCCATGGCGCTGGGTGCGGATGGGGTGCAGGTAGGAACGCGCTTTGCCGCAACAGAAGAATCATCGGCCCATATTAATTTTAAGAACAAGATCACACAAACAGGCGAGGGCGACACCATGCTTTCACTGAAGCAATTGGTGCCGGTGCGATTGATACGCAATAAATTTTTTATGGATGTACAAATGGCTGAGCTGCGCGGGGCAAGTGCAGAGGAGTTGAAAACCCTGCTGGGCCGGGGGCGGGCCAAAAAAGGAATGTTCGAAGGCGATATGGAGGAAGGGGAACTGGAAATAGGCCAGGTAAGCGCGATGGTGAAAAACATTAAGCCGGCAGCACAGGTGGTGAAGGAGATGATGGAGGAGTTTGAGGAGAGTTTGAAGGGCCTGAAGGCTTAGTGGGGTTCCTGTTGTTTGCCGGGAAGAAGCTCACGCTTTTTTATTCGTAAATTCGCATCTCAATTCGTTATTCGTACTCCATGATCTATTTCGAAAAATTCAAACTCCCCAATGGCCTTACAGTCATTCATCACCTCGATAAAAGCACACCGCTGGTTTGCGTGAATATTTTGTACAATGTTGGCGCCCGCGATGAGGACGAGAACCGCACGGGCTTCGCGCACCTGTTCGAACATTTAATGTTCGGTGGCAGCATCAACATTCCCAACTACGATGAGCCTTTGCAAAAAGTGGGAGGGGAGAATAATGCCTTTACCACCAATGACATTACTAATTATTATCTCACGCTGCCTGCCGTAAATATCGAAACGGCCTTCTGGCTCGAGAGCGACCGCATGCTTTCGCTCGCCTTTTCTGAAAAATCGCTGGATGTGCAGCGTAACGTGGTGATAGAAGAGTTCAAACAACGTTACCTCAACCAGCCATATGGAGATGTGTGGCTTTTATTGAGGCCGCTCGCATACAAGGTACATCCGTATAAATGGGACACGATCGGGAAAGAGATCTCACACATTTCGGAAGCGAAGATGGATGATGTGAAAGGCTTCTTCAAAAAATTCTATTGTCCTAACAATGCCATCCTGGTGGTTGCCGGGAACGCCTCGCTCGAACAGGTGAAGGAGTTATCGGAAAAATGGTTCGGACCCATTCCAAAAGGTCCCGATAACAACCGTAACCTGCCCAAAGAGCCGGAACAAACCGAAGCCCGCAAACTGGAAGTCATACGCGATGTTCCGTACGACAACATTTACAAAGCGTACCACATGTGCGCCCGGGGGGATGAAGCTTTTCATGCCTGCGACCTGTTGAGTGATATTCTTTCGAGAGGGAATTCGGCCCGGCTCTACAATGCATTGGTGAAAAATAAGCCGGTCTTTTCCGAACTTAATGCTTATGTGTCAGGTGATAACCACGAAGGCCTTTTCATTATTTCCGGAAAACTGCTGAAAGGTGTGAAGCTGGAGGATGCAGAAAAAGAAGTTCTACTTGAACTCGATAAAATAAGATCAGAACTCGTGAGTGAAACGGAACTGAAGAAAGTGAAAAATAAGACCGAATCCACGCTGGAGTTCTCTGAAATGAGCATTCTCAATAAAGCGCTCAACCTTGCGGTCTCCGAGTTGATGGGCGATGCAGCCATGGTGAACGATGAAGGAAAAAAATACCAGCGTGTCACTGCCGAACAGATTCGCGAACAGGCCAACCGCATCTTCAGAGAAAGTAATTGCTCCACGCTTTATTATCATTCAAAAAACTGATCGTTCAAATCCATTCATTCGCTCACTTATTCTCACATTCATTCACTCATTTTCCATTTGATCATTCATCACCCCGTCATCATGACCGACCGTAAAATCGCCCCTCCCGTAAACGAGATCGCCAACGTGGAGATCATCCGCGCGAGCGAAAAGAAACTGCGCAACGGGATCCCCGTTTTTACAGTAAATGCCGGCACGCAGGACCTCGTCCGCATCGAACTTGTTTTCAAGGCAGGATTCACCGCGCAGTCCGCACCGCTCATCGCCACCACTGCCAACGAACTTATTGATGAAGGCACCGCGAAATTCAATGCACAGCAAATTGCGGATAAGGTGGATTATTTCGGGGCTTTCCTGGAAACAGAGGTCACACAGGACTATGCCACCATTGCCATTTTTACACTCAATAAATATTTGAAAGAGGTATTGCCGGTTTTGGAGGAGATCATAAAGAATGCAGAATTCCCGGAGAAGGAGTTGACCGTGAACCTGAATAACCGCAGGCAAAAATTTGTGGTAAGTTCCCAAAAGGTGGCCGATATGGCCCGGAAAAAATTCAATCAATTGCTGTTCGGGAACAAACACCCTTACGGGTATTTTGTGGAGCTGCGGGATTATGATAAGGTGGAACGCGAAGCCGTTAAGAGTTTTCACCGCGAAAAGTATGTGTCCGGCAATTGCGCCATCATTGTTTCCGGGAAAATAGGGTTGGAAACGGTGGACCTGCTGGATAAACATTTTGGCGGAACAGATTGGCCCGGCCCGGCTGATAAAAAAAATGAGAACAATTATAGCTTCCATGCAACCACTTTACGTGAAAACCTCGTCTTGAAGGAGGATGCCCTTCAATCGGCCATCCGCATAGGGAGGGTGATGTTCAATAAAACGCACCCCGACTATTTGCCAATGCTTGTTTTGAGTACCGTTCTTGGAGGTTATTTCGGTTCGAGGTTAATGTCGAACATACGTGAGGACAAAGGCTATACCTACGGGATTGGTTGTGCGATGGTGTCGCTGAAGGAGGCCGGTTATTTTTTCATCGGCACCGAAGTGGGAGTGGACGTGACGCAAAAAGCGCTGGATGAAATTTATTATGAGTTGAAACGTTTGCGCGAGGAACCGGTAGGAGAAGATGAGTTGATGCTGGTGCGAAATTATTTGTTGGGCTCATTCCTCGGGTCGGTTGACGGACCTTTTGCGCTGGCCGACCGCTTCAAAGGAATTATGATGTACAATTTGGGCTATGATTATTACGACCGCTATATATCCACCATCCGCAACATTAAGCCCGAAAGGCTGCTGGAACTGGCTCAGCAATATTTCAAGCAGGAGGATCTTATCGAGTTGGTTGCGGGCCGCAAGTGATTTTGACAGTTCCTTGGAATTCAGTAAGTTTGTTAGTTATAGAAGTGTGATTTGAAAAAATTACTTACACCCCTGTTTTCATTGCTCGTCCTCGCGTTAAGAGCGCAGGTGGCATC
>DATDFI010000098.1:0-4625 GCA_036522695.1 Bacteroidia bacterium
ACCCGTTCCCGATACTCGTATTGCCCTGCATGATGAGCTTGATGGAATTATTGGTCACTGCACGCAGATCGGCATAAGTGCAGTTATTGAAATTATTCTGCAGGATGTTCACCGCCCCGTTGGGATCGCCCCAATTCTCTACATCAATACCGGTGGTGCTGCTGAAAGCCGTATTGAAGTTGCTGCTGTAAACATTCAGCTTGCCGCCCTTAAAGGCTTTTATTCCCATCTCGCTGGTTTGGAACTTACACGATTTGACGGATGAATTAAGATCCCCCACATTGGTCTCGGTGCCCGCGATCCCTCCATCGTGTACAATACCCGCAATGCCAACGTTCCCGCTCGAATTGATGATCTGCTGAAAATTTGAATTCACCACGTAGATCTTTGAACCCGTATTATAGATACCCTGGTTCAGGTAACTGAAATAGTTGGTACCTCCTGAAGTGTTGCCTATATTAAAATAAGTCCCGCTGCTGACCGTTGAAGCAAAAACAAATATGCCTGTTTCACTGCGTGTAGCCGGTGCAGAGCAGGAACCTCCCTTCATAGTAGTAAAAGTTCCCTTAACGGTGTTGTTAGCACCGATCAGCGTTGAAGAAGTGAAATTGTAATTGAGCGGAACACTGTAACTGAATGTAGAAGGGAATGTTTTACAGGTGAATATTGTACCCGTGATCTTGAAATTATTAGGAGATGCCGTGTTAAAATTAGCAGCGCCAAGCAGCAATATTCCGTACCTGTTCTTATTAAAAACATCATTGTCCACTAAAAGGCCGGGGTGTGAGGCTATTCCTATTCCTATTCCATATACCGCATCCTCTATTATTGAGTTGGTCACGGCCAGGTATTTCTGGCTGGAAATTCCCTGCCACATGTGATTGCAGGAATGGAGATAACTCTTATCGATGATCAATGCCGTTTTTTGGTCGAGGTTAGAGCAATCATCAAAAACCATATCGCTCCCGGTAAAAACCGTAGGATTGGATGAAGATGAGTTTACGACCAGGTTCCCCCTTATGGAATAATTTGCCGATGGCATAATACCATTGGGTGGTATTTCAACATAACCCGTATAAGATCCTCCATAAACTACATTCATCCATAAAGTTTTTGGACTCGGACTCACATTTGTACCGGCCGCGATCAACGTTACATTCGAGAAAATAATAGAGTTAAAGGTGAGCGGGTTCGTGCAACAATTACCGGCTGTTACCGTAACATTTGCAGAAGAAGAAGCATAACACCCGGCAGGATCGGTAAACGTAACAGTGTAAGTAGTGGTCCCTGCAAGAGCGGTGGTGGTCACCGATTGCCCGCTCAGGTTCCCCGGCATCCACACATAATTACCAGCCGGGCCGGTGGCGCTTAACGTAAGTGGATCACCGGAACAAATTACCGAACTTGCAGTGGCGATAACCTGGGGGATCTCCGTTACCGAAACATCATCAAGAAAATAATAGGCACCCGGGCCTGGCGACACCGGGGCGCAAACAAAAGATGAATTCATCGCCTGGTACGGGTGAGGATAGTTTACAGTAGAAGTTACAAGGCTAAGCCCCCCAATGGCGATGCCGTATTCAGTGGTGGGAGCGGAACCTGCGGTATAAATGACTGTAAATTTGGTCCAACCCGTTGTTGCGGTCAATACGCTTGGGAATGTATTATATATGCCAGGTGAGGAACTTCCATCCAATCGAATAGCATACCCCATCATATTACCGCTCGCATCCAGGAAATCAATTGACACACTATTCGCATTCGCTCCGCTCCCTTCAGCAAGCGATAGCCAAAGTGTAATTTCGTAAGTCGAAAATGCGTTCATCGGGCTGGTGAACATTGTTTTCACCGCTTCCTTAGGGCCACCGGGACCGCTTGCAACAAAACCTGCAAAGGAATTGCCGCCCGTTCCGGGCGCAGTGTTAATGGGATTGCATCCATAAGCATTAGTTGGGATACTTACTTGTGTAGAGGGCGCGCTTCCCGTATTAAACAGATCAGGCGTATTCAATGCCGAACTCCAGTTACAGGCAAGAAGCACTTCATCCTGTCCCAGAGGGTAGGAAGGGCCGGTAGGCAAAGCGCTTATGGACTCAAAGCCCCCGTTGCAAACCATGTTGCAGGTGGGTGTGGGACACGCGTTGCAAGGCGTTATGGTGGTAGAAATACCGATCCGGAAAAACGCCTGCCCCGGTGAATTGCAGGTCGGGCAATCCGTACCCGTTTGCATCACCGTTCTTAAAAAATAAGTGTTGCCTATTGTGAGGCCGGTAAGATTCACCACTAATAGTGTATCATCTCCTGCATCCATCGTATCCGATCCCAGGGGAGTAAGCGAATTACACGTACCTGCCGCCACGGTCAGCTTCTTAATTTTGAAATCCGAAGCTCCGCCAGCATTGCTCAACGCCACAACCTTGTTGGCTTCATTTGCCACAAACGACAACCATCCATTAGGTGATGACTGCGTGAATACGGACGAGATGCCCGATCCCGGAACCGAAACCGCGCTTAAACAATTAGGCCCGGGCGATTGAGCGGAAGCCAACGAGATGGATGCAGCACCAATAATGGTGGTGAAGAGCTTTCTGAAATTCATGATGTTTCGTTTTAGGAAACACAATGATATTGCGCCAATATTTAATGCGATGAACCGTTTTGTAAAACATCAAGCTTGTTTTGTGAAATGTGCATCCGGGTTTGTAGCATAAAATCTACCTTTAACACCCATTTATGCAAAAGCGCTGCCTTTTCCTGTTCACGGTCCTCGTCTCTTCACTGCAAAACGTTTACGCACAGCATATCTTCATGCGTAAGATCAGTCCCGAGAACGGGATTTCTGCCCACGAGATCTACAATATTTTCCAGGACAGCCGCCATTTTATCTGGTTCGCTACCGATGCGGGCGTGTGGCGCTTTGACGGGAAAGAATACAAAAGCTTTACCACCGCCAATGGCCTTACGGATAACGTGGTGTTCGGCTTTTTTGAAGACAGTAAAAAAAGGCTTTGGCTGAATTCGTACAACAATAAGATCTCCTACATCGAAAATGAGACCGTGTTCACCATTCCTTGCAGCAGCTGGCTGTTCCATCACAGGCAAAAAGATCTTATCGGGAACATATGCCTCGACCGCGCGGACACCTTGTACATTTCCTATTGGAATGAAGCCTGCATCTTCAAAATTGCACCTCCGTATTCTGAAAAAGATATCCAGCGCATTCCCGCGCCCATACACTCCCTCGCCTTCCTGTATGAAACCAACGAAGGGAACATACTGGCCGGCTCACCTACCTTAAAAGAAGTTAACATCACTGGCATCACGGTATTCAACGGCCGCAAGCAAAGTGTCCTCCGGTTCCGGCAGGCTCCCCTCCCCAACCCGCGCATCAATGCCTTCCTGCAAAAGGACGGCAGCTACCTCGTTGGCATCAGCAACATACTGCTGCGCTATGCGCATGGAACCCTCACCGAGCTGCATGCCTTCGATCATGTGATCCTGTATGCCACTCTTGACCATCAAAAAAATCTCTGGGTGGCCACCATCGATGGGGGATTGCTCGTGTTCAACGCATCCGACTCCGCTTTCAGCCATCCGCAGGTTTATTTCAAAAATGATTTCGCCAACTGCGTGGTGCAGGATTACGAAGGCTCCTATTGGGTGGCTACGCTCAAGAACGGGCTGTATTATCTTCCTTTCTATGACCTCAAGCTGCTCAATGAAAATGCGGGCCTCGCAGATAACATCACTTTTTCCTGGCACGATCCTCAATCCGGGAAATTATTTTGCTTCGACAACAATGGGATCATGTACATACTGCATAACGACACCATAGAGCAAAAAATAAACATCACGTTCGATCCCAGGCAAAAAAATAATATTACAGGAATGTATCCCCTCGGCCGGGAAAAGATCCTGTTCCTGGGGCGGCACTGTTTCCTGTTCGATGTAAAAAGCAAAAGCTGCGAGCCCTTCCGCTTCAGCGATCCCATTTACAGCAAATTGCTTCCCGGAGGCAGTAACGCCTGTGCGCTCAACGATTCGCTTTTCCTGTGCAGCCACGCTTCACTTTTCGGGGTACAACCGGACAAAAAGCTGCTGCTCTACTATGCCTCCCTTGATTTTAAGGTAAACGATATTTGCGGGACCGGGAAGAACAACATCCTGCTGGCTTCCGAGCGGGGATTGTTCCGCTTCGATCTCCTGGAAAAAAAAGTTTACCCTGTTCCCGGCTTTCCCGATGAGTCCAGTGTGCTCGCCTGCAAGCCTATCCCGGGCACGGAAAACATTGCCGTGATCCTGAAAGGCGGAGGCGTTTACCTCCTCGACCGGCAATTGAACAAAATAGTCATGAAAAAAAACGACCTCGGGGGAGTTTCTGTGCGAAACGCATACGTGGATGACGAGGGTATAATATGGCTATCCACCAACAGGGGAATTTTCAAGATGGATAAAAACCTGCAAGTTTCGGTAATCGATAAAGCGCATGGGCTTCCCACCGACCTTGTTTACCAGGTTTGCTGTAACAACTCAACCGCCTTCGTTTCGTCCGAATCGGGACTCATCACCTTCCCCCGCAACAAATCATTCATCGTAAATACCGCACCCGACCTTTACATCACGAG
>DATDFI010000099.1:0-5970 GCA_036522695.1 Bacteroidia bacterium
ACACAGGTTACTGTTACCACAACACAGGTGAATGTTTCCTGCAACGGAGGTTGTAACGGAACAGCAACTGCGACCGGTGCGGGCGGAACTGCGCCTTATACTTATTCCTGGAATAACAACCAGCTTACCGCAACAGCAACAGGATTATGCGCAGGAAATTATACCGTTTATGCAACGGATGCGAATGGCTGCAGCGGCCAAATACAGGTAACGATCACGCAGCCTACCCTGCTCAGTGTAACGGCAAATGCTAATCCCGCTTCTATTTGTGTGGGCACTCAAAGTTCACTTAGTGCGACCGGAAATGGCGGCACACCCAATTACACGTACAACTGGATGCCTGGTAACCTTAACGGAAGTGCGGTAACGGTTTCTCCTGCAACAACCACAACTTATACCTGTACGATCACTGATGCGAACGGCTGCACGGATACAAGCGCAGTTACTGTTACCGTGAATCCTTTGCCGGTGGTAAGTTTCACCGGTCCTGCAAGCGGCTGCGTTCCTTTGTGTGTGACCTTCACCAACACCACTCCCAATGCGGCAACATCCTCCTGGGATTTTGGCGATCAGACAACAGGGACCGGTTCTCCTGCGAACCACTGCTACAATACACCAGGTGTGTATGGAGTAACATTGGTTGTTACCGATGCGAATGGTTGTTCGAATACACTGAGTGTCCCGAATATGATACAGGTGTATGCTTACCCTGATGCGCAGTTCAATTTCGGCCCGCAGCCTACAACTATTCTTAATCCCACTATGTGTTTCACCGACTCATCAACGGGTGCAACAACATGGACCTGGAACTTCGGTGACCCGAGCGATCTCACAACAAGCAACGTTCAAAGTCCCTGTCACACTTATCCCGACACAGGGCAATATTGCGTGCAGCTGAATGTTTCAAATGCTAATGGCTGTATCGATTCCATTATTCACTGTCTCGTGATCGGCCCGGATTTCACGATCTATGTTCCCAATGCCTTCACGCCTAACGGTGACGGCAATAACGAAACCTTCTTCCCGAAAGGAAGCGGTATAGATGAAGGCAAATACAAAATGTGGGTCTTCGACCGTTGGGGCAACATGATCTTCTATACGGAGAAATGGAACAGCGCAGGATGGGACGGTCATGCCAATGATGGAAAAGATATTGCGCAGGAAGATGTTTACGTGTGGATGATCGAGATCTACGATTATTTAGGAAAGAAACATAAGTATGTGGGGCATGTATCGTTAATTAAATAACGAAACGGTGATTCATCGGATGAACATCCCGGGAAATTTTCCCGGGATGTTTTGTTTGAGGCTGATAACATTGAATTGTTTAAAAGAACGATGAACTTCCTTTCCGGTCTTTTCCCCTTTCAGATACGTTTGTAAAAAGCATTCACCATGCGTGTACATTTTATTGCCATAGGCGGAAGCGCGATGCACAACCTGGCCATTGCGATGCACAAAAAAGGATTTGATGTTACAGGATCGGATGATGAGATCTTCGAGCCATCGAAGGGCAGGTTAGCAAAACATGGGCTTTTGCCGGCAAAAGAAAGCTGGGACCCGAATAATATTTCCAAAGAGCTGGATGCGGTGATCCTGGGCATGCACGCGCGGGCGGATAATCCTGAGCTGCTGCGCGCGAAGGAACTTGGCGTGAAAATATATTCGTACCCGGAATATATTTACGAGCAAACAAAAGATAAGGTGCGCGTGGTGGTGGGCGGCAGTCATGGAAAAACCACCATCACCGCAATGATATTGCATGTGCTGAATTACCATAAAATGGATTGCGATTATTTGGTGGGCGCGCAGCTCGAAGGCTTTGACACCATGGTAAAGCTTACCAAAGAAGCGAAGATCGCGGTGATAGAAGGCGATGAGTACCTCTCCTCTCCCATCGACCGCAGGCCTAAGTTCCATTTGTACAAACCGAACATTGCGATATTAAGCGGCATTGCCTGGGACCACATCAATGTTTTCCCTACGTTTGAAAATTACGTGGAGCAGTTCAAAATTTTTATCGATCTCATCGAAGAAGGTGGCGCGCTGGTGTATTGTGAAAAGGATGCAGAAGTAAAAAAGTTAGCAGAAGCCGCGGATAGAAAAATTAAAAAGACCCCTTACGGAGTTCCCGCACATAAAATAGAGAATGGAGTTACTTATGTCGAATCTCCTCACTCCCAACTCCCGACTCCCCTGCTTATATTCGGTGAACATAATCTCATGAACGCGAATGGCGCGAGGCTGGTGTGCAATGAGCTGGGGATAAGCGATGAGAAGTTTTATGAAGCGATAAAGAATTTCAAAGGAGCCGCGCGCAGGCTGGAACTCGTTTTGAAGAATGATCACACTGCAGTGTATAAGGACTTCGCACATTCTCCTTCCAAACTAAAGGCCACTACGGCAGCGGTAAAAACGCAATTCCCCAACCGGAAGTTAGTGGCCTGCATGGAGCTGCACACCTTCAGCAGTTTGAACGAAGATTTTTTGAAAGAATATAATGGCGCAATGGCATTGGCTGATGAAGCCTTTGTTTATTTTAACCCGCACACGATAGAACATAAAAAATTAAAGCCCATCACGCCTGGACAGGTGAAACAGGCCTTTGGCAGCGGTAACATCACCGTATTCACGGATTCCGCTCAATTGACGGATCAACTGAAAAATAAAAGCTGGGCTAACGCCAATCTTTTGATGATGAGCAGCGGCACTTTTGACGGGGTGGACCTTAAAAAGCTGGCAGAGGAATTACTGAAATAAATTATGCATCGGGTATCACGGGTTCCACCAGCCTCATCAATTTATCCAGCGATTCCTGCCAACCCAGGTAACACATTTCAACCGGGATAGCTGCGGGAATTCCTTCCTGTACGATCTTTATCTCGGTGCCCGGCAAGACTTTTTTGAACCAAACGGAGGTGATCATTTCGCCCGGCAGGTTGGGGTCATCAAACGTATCGGTGTGCTTGATGAATTCATTGGGTTTGAGTTCGAGGTATTTCCCCTCAAAGGAATGAGCATTACCGGTTGAAAAATTAGTGAAGGACATTTTATAGCCGCCTCCTGCCTTTACTTCCATTTTATACACGGTGCATAAAAATCCGTAAGGCGGAAGCCAGGCTGCGCAGGCCAAAGGATCGGTAAAAGCGCGGTAAACTTTTTCGGGAGGAGCTTTTAAAACGCGGTGCAGGGTCACTGTATTATTTGTCATGCGGATCTTTTTGGTTAACGGTTTTACTTTGTAAAGCTAATGATGTTTGAAAAAATACGAGCCGAAAACAGCGGGGAAGCTTTTCTACATGGAAATGATCCATCGAAAAAGTCAGAACAAGAATGGAGGAAGATCCCTCGCCCGTAAAAACGGGCTCGGAATGACAAAGCATGACATGAAACTTCCGGTAATGGTGTCCCGAAAAATCAGCACACACGTCTCCCCTTCACCGGGAATGACATTCAAACAATAAACTTTCAGGTAAATTTTACTTCATGCCGCTCTTGCAGCGAACTTCACTGCTCGCTCTGCTGCTTCGCACGGAAGATCATAATGGTGACAAAGGAGATAAGCATGCCCATGATGAGTTGAAAAAAAACACCCGACATGAAAATATTCTTAAGCGCAAATCCCGTTTCCTGTGTTTTTTCATATACCAGGTGATCCACTTTTTTTATTCGTTCATCAATTGCAGGATTGTTCGGCCTTGCCAACCTCGCCCTGCGCGCGCTGAAGCTTGCACGCATCAAATCATTCACCTTCATGGCGGAATCATAAGTCGCCAGTTGCTTGTTCACGTAAACGGTCGAAGTGTCCTTGTTCGCCTCCTGCTGCAGGATAACGCTGTACACCATCTCGTTATCGGAATTAAAACGATCTTCAGTGGTAAGCTTGAGATGCACAAAACTGAATATCCCATAAAACAAACAAACCACCAGTGTGGTGATCACGCCCGAGCGCAGCCCTGTTTTTAATTCGAGCGGCTCGGATGGATTTGCATCGCGCGTGCTTTTAATGGCCGCGATCACCGAAATGCCAAGCACCAGTTCGCGCAGGTAAACGCAAACGGTATGGTTGCGAACGGAAATATCGAGAAAGTACGTTTCAGTGACACTCACCAAAACAAAAACAATTCCCCCGATCAAACCATACTTTATTTCGGGCTTCATACGGTTACGAATTCATCGAGATAAGGAACTCCTCGTTGGTCTGTGTGTTCTTCATGCGGTCTTTCAAAAACTCCATCGCTTCCAAAGGATTCATGTCGGCCAAATGCTTGCGCAGTATCCACAAGCGCTGCAGCACGTCCTTGTCCACCAGCAGGTCGTCCCTGCGTGTGCTGGATGCCACAATATCTATAGAAGGGAAGATACGCTTGTTGGAAAGCTTGCGGTCCAATTGCAATTCAGAGTTGCCGGTTCCTTTGAATTCTTCAAAGATCACCTCGTCCATTTTAGAACCCGTTTCAGTCAATGCTGTGGCAAGAATAGTGAGTGAGCCTCCATTCTCAATTTTACGTGCCGATCCGAAGAAACGCTTGGGCTTGTGCAGTGCATTGGCATCCACACCACCGCTCAGCACTTTCCCGGAAGCAGGCTGCACCGTATTATAAGCACGCGCCAAACGCGTAATGGAATCCAGCAATATCACCACATCATGCCCGCACTCCACCATGCGCTTCGCTTTTTCCAAAACGATGTTCGCAATTTTCACGTGACGCTCGGCCGGCTCGTCAAATGTTGAAGCGATCACTTCCGCCTTCACACTACGCGCCATATCCGTCACCTCCTCGGGGCGTTCATCTATCAGCAATATGATCATGTACGTTTCCGGGTGATTGAACGAGATCGCATTCGCAATATCTTTCAGTAATACGGTCTTACCTGTTTTGGGCTGCGCCACAATAAGGGCGCGCTGGCCTTTACCTATGGGCGTGAACATATCCACAATGCGCGTGGACATATTTTGCTGGGGGTGGCCGGTGAGTTTGAATTTTTCGTGCGGGAATAAAGGCGTGAGGTAATCAAAAGGCACGCGGTCGCGCACATAAGCGGGATCGCGGCCATTTATTTTTTCCACTTTAATAAGCGGAAAATATTTTTCACCTTCTTTAGGCGGACGAATGCTGCCACGTACGGTATCGCCCGTTTTCAAACCAAAAAGCTTGATCTGCGATTGCGACACATAAATATCATCGGGTGAGTTCAGGTAATTGTAATCGCTCGAGCGCAGGAACCCGTAACCATCGGGCATGATCTCCAAAACACCTTCGGAGGAAACAATACCGTCAAAATTGAAAGGGAAATCGGGTTGCTTTTTTTCAAAGCCTTTATTGAAATGCTGGTGCTGGTGCTTTTGCTGGCCACCCTGCTCCTGCGGCACGTTCTCCGTTTGCGGGGTTTCCTGCACGGTTTCGGTAACAGGAGTGGTGGTAGTGGTTTCGGCCACCGGGGTTTCTTTTACCGGTGTTTCCTCGGGTTCTTCATTAAATAAAGTATCACCATCAAATTTGGGTGTCTCTTCCTGCTTTTTCTTGTCGCCCTTTCCTTTGTGGCTGCTTTCTTCTTTGGCAGGGTTAAGCGCCTGGTGATCCAGTATCTTATAAATGAGTTCCTGCTTGCGCAGGCCTTCGGTTTTGGGAATATTTAATTTTTTAGCGATCTCTTTCAGCTCGTTCAGGAGCTTTCCGTTCAATTCAATAATGTCGTACATGAATAATAGTTTGGTTTATAAAATGGTATTTGGGGAAAAAGTGAAAAGAAGAACTCTTTTCGAGGTGAGGATTTACTGCATTAAGTTTGGTTGATTAGAAAAAACCGAATGGTATGTCGGAAAAACGATATGCAATGATACAAATAATATTTGAAATGCAAATTTTTTCGCCTGTTTTTAAAAGGCCTCTTTGAGAGGGCAAAGAGGGCATTTTTGCCCTGTTGTGTATTTGATTACACTTGTTACCTGGGAGCGACCGGCTGCAT
>DATDFI010000100.1:0-3346 GCA_036522695.1 Bacteroidia bacterium
ATAATCTGCTGCCGGTTGGCATTCAATTCCTGCAGGTCGATGGTTTGTTTATAGATCTGGTTCTGCTTCTCCTTTTTTTCCGTTTCGTACTTGGTGCCCATCTCCACGATCTGCCTGCTTTGTTCACGGTTGAGTGCGGAATCACGCGCTGCGGATGAAAGGCGGAACGCTTCAAGTGATCTTTTAAAATCTCCTTTTTCAGTGAAGATCTCGGAAAGGGAAGAATAATAATCCTGGAGATTATTGAAATCGTTCACCTCTATGGCCGTTGCAATACTGCTATCGACATAAGCTATGGCGTTAGCGTAATCCTTTTGAGACTTGTAAACCAAACCTATATTGTGATATGAAGCGGCAATACCGATCTTATCGCGGAGGTCGCGCGCGAGTGCGAGCGATAATTTGTGATAATAAAGTGCCTGCGCATAGTTCTTTTGTTCCTCGTAGATCACCGCAACATTGTTAAGGCCATCAGAGATCCCCTTCTTATTTTTGAGCACCTCCATGATCTTTAATGATTCCGAAAAATACTCGAGCGCTTTATCATTGTTCTTTTGATCGTAGTAAAGGGAACCGAAGGAAGTATAAAGTTCTGCCAGGAAATAGCTGTCATTCGATTCCTTGGCTAAATCAAGCGCAGAATTAAAATAATTGAGAGCCTTGTCCGGCAACCCCTCATTTTGATACACCACACCCATATTCTCGTACGTCATTGCCATATCTCTCTTCCTTCCAAGTTTTTCAAATATTTTTTCTGACTCAATGAAGTTATCGAGAGCTTTGTCAAATTTCCCCTTATCCAGGAATAGTAATCCAATGTTATTAAATAGGTAAGCCTTGGCCACATCGGCCTTTCCTTTATCAGCAAGCTGCAAACCCAATTCACCAAATCTCATTGCGGAATCCGGCTCTGAATATCTTTCTTCAAAACAGAGCCAGTTCAATGTATTTATTTTATTGACTCCCTTTGCGGTATCAAGGACATTACGCAAAGAATCGATCTTTGGAGACTGAGCAAAAATTAGCTTTGTCAGAATTAGAAACAACAGCAAAAATTTCTGCTCTCGCATAAAAATTATAATCGATTTTTCGTAAAAATAAACGAATATTCCTGAAATTAATTATTATTGTATTAGTCAAACCAAACGTTAAACCCAAACCCCAGAAAATGGCAAAAGGAACTATCAAAGGAGGAACCACAGGAGGTGGTGCAAACTCCATCTACATCACCGATTCCACTCCCTTAAGCTCATCATCCGATACAGGTGGGTCCTCCGATTCATCTTCTTTCGGTACGGCTACTGGCACAACCGGAACACTTGCTCCCCCGGAGATAATGGTACCTGTAGGGACCATCCTTCCCACCAGCTCATCGCTTGCACTAAAAGACGGAGACATTGTTGAATGTTCTGTAACACAAGACGACACGGGTAAAGTCATAGCCAACGTATCTAAAGTGATCCCGGGAGGAACTGCATATGTTACCAATCAAAGTAACCTTACCGTTACTGCCGGCCAGTCGGCACTGGTTAAAAACGGTGCAAGCGTTACCGGGAAAGTAACGGTTGATGGAGGAACTCTTATTATTACTGAAGCGAGCAAAGCAGCCGGCAATCTCCAGCTTCTCAACGGGGGATTTGTTTTGTGTGAAGACAACTCCGTGATCAGCGGAACGGATTTCAAAGTGGATGGAAGTAACGGCACACTCATCATCCGCAATTGCAAAGTAAACGGCAAACTCAGCACAGGTGGCAATAAAGTAGTGACCCTTATCTCAAATACCCATCAAAAGGACATCACCTCCACCAATGACGGGACAGTGACCATACAACAAAATAATATAAGCGGGAATCTTACAGTGACGGGCGCTGCCTCCTGTAATACCACGAATAATACCGTGAGCGGAACGGTGAATACTCCCGGTTGCCCTGCATAGATCGTGCACGTTAATAAATAAAAAACGCTCCTTCCCGGAGCGTTTTTTGTTCAACGGTGTTTTACAACTACCTCTTCAAAAGAAAATCGCGGATGTTCTTTTCAACTCTCGTCAAAACATCCTTCGCATCGGTGCGCACGAACTTTTCACCGGTAATGCTCTCGTACAACTCGATGTAACGTTCCGAGATGCTGTTCACCACCTCCGGTGTCATCTCCGGAACTTTTTGCCCGTCCTTGCCCTGGAAGCCATTCGCCATGAGCCATTCGCGCACAAATTCCTTCGACAATTGCTTTTGCGCTTCACCCTTCTGCTGGCGCTCATTGTATCCTTCAAGGTAAAAATAACGCGATGAATCGGGCGTGTGGATCTCATCAATGAGATAGATCTTCCCGTCCTTTTTTCCGAACTCATACTTGGTATCCACCAGGATCAATCCTTTTTTCTCCGCCATCTCGGTGCCGCGTTTGAAAAGTGCGCGCGTATATTTTTCGAGCTGCACATAATCGGCTTCGCTTACAATCCCCTGCTTTAAGATCTCTTCCCTTGAAATATCTTCATCATGCCCTACCGAAGCCTTGGTGGTTGGCGTAATGATCGGCTCCGGGAATTTATCGTTTTCCTTCATTCCATCCGGAAGTTTCACCCCGCACAATTCCTTTTTGCCGGATTTGTAGGTCCTCCACGCATGGCCGCTCATATACCCGCGGATCACCATTTCCACTTTGAAAGGTTCGCACAAATGCCCCACTGTTACCATGGGATCGGGAACAGCCATCACCCAGTTGGGAACGATGTCCTTTGTGGCTTCCAGGAATTTTGCCGCGATCTGGTTCAGCACCTGTCCTTTGTACGGTATGCCTTCGGGCAATACCACATCGAATGCCGAGATGCGGTCGCTCACGATCATTACCAGTAATTCGTCATTGATGTTGTATACATCGCGCACCTTGCCCTTGTAAAAACTTTTCTGTTCAGGGAAATTGAAATGTGTTGCGGTGATAGCGTTCGCTTTGTTTGTTTTTTCCATGGTCTCCATCGGGATTGCTTTTGAGGTTTCTTGATTGTTAGAGCGAGAATCTGTTCATGTCTTGTACGCTTTGATAATGGATTTCACCAGTTTGTGGCGGATCACATCCGAATCATCAAGGTATACGAATGATATTCCTTTTATTTTATTGAGTGCCTGCGTGGCGTGTACCAGGCCCGAGGGCTGGTTGCGCGGGAGGTCCACCTGTGTGATATCGCCTGTGATCACGAACTTGGCCGATGCACCCATGCGTGTGAGGAACATTTTCAACTGGCTGTTGGTGGCATTTTGAGCCTCGTCAAGGATCACGAATGCATTGTCGAGCGTTCGGCCGCGCATGAAGGCAAGCGGTGCGATCTCGATCACGCGGCTTTCCATAT
>DATDFI010000101.1:0-2890 GCA_036522695.1 Bacteroidia bacterium
TGTGTGCGGAAAAAGGTAACAACCACTTGTGGGCCCTCCTTGGTTTGGGGTATCGTTACAATAATCAGTTCCCGTACAAGCAGTCCCATCATCTCCCCAGATATGATAGAGATTAAAACAGTGGCCGATTTCGTGGGTTGCGACTCGGCCCCTATCAAAGGGAGCAAAGGAAGAAACATCTGCGAAAACCCCATAACTCGTATAATTACTACCAAACACACCATAATGAATTACTGCACCGAATGTTGAGCTTATATTCCCTGTTGGAAATTCTCCATACCCTCCAATTCCGGTGTTGCCCAAATTACAAACCCATATATTTAAATATCGTGTAGGGTCCCAAATATCCAATCCGCCTTGATTATAAAACTTCATTGCATCATTAGTTGCAAACGATGTCACTGTTGTCTGCCTCCTTTCAATACCAGTGCATAAATTGCCATTGGGATCACGTTGAGCTAAGCAAAATTGAATGCCGGTATTTGCTGCGATGCCAAGAAAAGGTCCAGGAGTATTAACAGTGTCAGGATTCGTTCTTCCGTAATCTTCATTCAATACCTGGATTTGAGAAAATATTTGATTATCGCTGATATTCTCTACAGGCAGATTATAAACTACGTGAACAACTACGGGAATTGTTATAATTGAATTACTAGAACGATAATTTTTTCCGCTCAGAATAAAGTCTTGAATCGTTCGTTCGTACGCTTGTCTGTCAAGAACCCAAGTTGGATTATGTTCCAATAAAACCTTTTGGTAAGCTGAAACGTCCTCCTGGTTAATAGCGCTTAAAAAATCAATCGAAACACAATTATCGATCGAAACACAATTATCGTTGGATTGAGAGAAAGAATTTAAGGTGCGCAGTAGTGCAAAAGTGACCGAATATAAAAGTGTAATATTCCTTTTCATGTTTCGGTTTCAGCTTTCCCAAATATAGTGAATAATAGCCATTTTATCAATGACCGATATGTTCTGACGGTTCCACTTTTATGGATTTAGTCGCCTTCATTGCTGCTAAGGATTTATAATATTTGTGAAGCGCGTGATAAATGACTAACTCATTGCTGACGAATGAGCAAAGCGTTTCTCACGTTTTAGCGAAATGAGGATGTAAACAAAAATCGGCCCGACAGGGACGGACTTTTGTTTTGTGACTACGGGGCAGAAGAGATCATGGTAGTATCTACCCACCCCTTCGCTCTCCCCTGCAACTCCGTCAGGTACTCTCCTATTTCTTTGGTAAAACCATCAAGGGATTCCGCAGATGCTTTCATGTGCCCACTTATCGTTTTTAATTCTTCCTGCGCATGCTCTTTAATATCCAGCAAATGCGCGATCCCCATGATATTCGCCACCGGGCTTCTCACCTTGTGAGAGATCATGAACACCAGTTGCTCAAGGCCCTGCACATACTCCCTTTGCAGCTGTTCCTGCATTTTCCTCTCGGTAATGTCGATCGACAGGATGAATAATCCTCTCTCTATCGGTTGAATGCTCAACTCGAACCATCCCTTCGATCCGTCAGGATAAACAAACTCATTCTCGAAATAGCGCCTCTTGCGATTGCGTTTGCAATCCTCCAGCACCGGGAACAAAGGAGAATTCTCAATACCCGGGTAACATTCCATCATTGTTCTCCCAACAAGCTGCTCCCTGCTGATTTTGGCCTGGACCACCGCGGACCTGTTTATGTACTCGTATTTCCAGTCATCACTTATGATCTGCACCCCCTCCATCATGTTATCAAGCGTGTCGTGAAAAAGCTTTTCCTGCTCGATGATCTCTTCCGCCTTTTTCTTATTCAATACCAGTATGAAGGCGGTGACCACCACGATGCAGGCAGAAATGATCTTATCCGCTCCCACCAGCCAGTTGTTACCCGAATAATTATAAATGGTTTCCACACCTATCAGCAAAATATCGATCGCAGCAAAGACGATGATGGTCCTTCGCTCCTCGTTCACCAATAAAACAAGGGAGAAAAGATAAAGAGAGCCAACGGCAATATGTTCGGGCAAAACCAGGTCAAGAGTACAAATGATGGCCAGCAGGAAGCCGGCCATGAATTTTCTGCTAAGAAATATCATACAATACGTGTTTGGCGTTGTGCCGCAAAGATGCTGAATTAAACAAACGGAGAATTGACATTGCTCAACCCGGAAGAAAAAAAACCTCAGTAAGTAAGCGGGAAAGATATCGTAAACACCGAGCCCCTTCCCCCCGCACGGTTGCTCACCTCAATGGTCCCCTTCAATTTCACAACCGCATTTTTTACAATATAAAGTCCGAGGCCGGAGCCCTTCGCACTGTCGGTGGCGCGCACGAACACATCGAATATCTTTTCATGAAAACCATCCGGTATGCCGATCCCGTTATCGGTGATGCGGATCACATGTCGCCTATCTTCACCGGACAAAACGATATTCACGAACGAATCTGCTTCATCGGGCTTGCTGTACTTGATCGAATTCTCCACGAGATTCCGCAATATGGTCTGGAAAAGGATCTCGTCCGTGTAAAAATCACCCTGCAATTTATCTTCCACTGTAAACCTGATCTTATCGTAAGTAAGATAACCCCTGAACTCCGAAATGATCTTTTTGATCATGGCGGCCGCATCGGTTTTTACAATGGAGAGGGTCCCCTGCCGCACCACGGACAGCTCGTGCAATGAAAAAAGTATATTGTCCAGCTTTTGGAGTGAAACATCGATCATGGAAAGATATTCCGCTGCTGTTTGGGGATCCGTCTCGTGCCGGGCCAGCTCCACCAGCGACTGGGCGGAAACAAGAGGGCCTTTAAGATCATGCGAGGCTTTGTAAATGAATGCCTGCAGCTCCTTATTTGAATCGAGAAGTTGTGTTTCCGAATTTCTCAGCCGCTCATT
>DATDFI010000102.1:0-2402 GCA_036522695.1 Bacteroidia bacterium
ATCCTTCGGGTCTTTCCTTCCCAGCGCTTCTTCATAATTTTCGAGGATGTGATTACGCAGGTCAAGTGCCTCCACCAGTGATTTCATGGGCAAAGCATGTTTACGGATATTTTCGTTCCCGAAGAAATTAGTATCCACCCCCACGGCAAGTACAAGATGATCGTAGGGTATGATGCCGGCCGTGGTGTAAACTTTTTTTTGATCAGGCATTACCTTTTGCAATTCAGCAATGCGAAAAAAGAATTGTGGTGATTTCTGAAATATTTTCCGGATGGGAAAAGAAATACTGCTGGGCTCAAGACCGGATGTGGCCACCTGGTAAAAAAGCGGTTGGAACTGGTGATAATTATTTCGGTCGATCATCACCACCTGGTAATCCAGTTTCGAGAGTTTGCGCGCGAGCTTCAACCCTCCGAAACCTCCGCCCACGATCAGAACACGCTCCTTCCCGGTGCGGGGAATATTGATCTCCTTATCCGTTTCATTCATGCTTTAATGCAATGGCTCTTGGGGTGTGATCCATCTGTTGGGATAGATCTCTTCGCTTGAGTTTTTGTAAACCGAATTGTCCTGGGCCAGCGCAGCGCAGGAATAGATCTTCCTTTCCTTCCACCCGTACCAGGTGAGCGGAATGACCCTTTTCAGCAGGGAATCGATGGTACGCATCCCGAACAGGTTCCATGTGCCTTTTAGTTTACCCGATACGGTGCTCTGCACCGCACGCAGGCTCATCGCACAACCACTCTCCAGGTATTCCATATGGTGCCAGTATCCCGCGGGCATGAACAGGGTATCACCATGCTCCAGCACCAGGTCGTAACCTTTTGCATATTTAAGAGCCGGGAATTTTTGAAGATCGACCTTGCTTTGCTGTTCATCGTAATAACGGCTCAGGTCGGCAATGCTTAACACCTCGAAAGGTTTGCGATACAATTTATGCTGTTCTTCATAAGGGAAAAGCAATACGCGCTTTTTTCCCATGAACTGTGTATGAAAAATATGGCTGAGGTCGATATCGAAGTGAAGATGAGTGATGCTGCCCTTTCCGCCCACAAACAACATGGGAACACGTTTTAAAAACCCACTGATATACTCCTCTGGCCAGGTAAAGTCGTGCGTAAGAAAAGGGGCGTGGTGAAAAAGGTTGAATAAAAAGATCCTCCATTCGGCCGGCCCCTGCTTCACCATATCGATGTATTCCCCGAACGTGGTGTACCGGTCGGCCTTGTTCACCGGTGTGTAAGCATCACTCTTCACGTTATTATAGATACCTACTTTCTTTTCACCAGCTATTTTCTTCAGGTACTCCCAGTTCCATTTATCGTATGCGGGCCATCCCTTTGCAAGCGACTTTATCACCACCGGTAACCCTGGTTCGTAATATTTTCTCCTGAATTCACTTGGACCCAGGTGCTCGTAAGTGTCGACCGGTTGTAACTGCATGATTACATTTTTTGGTTCACGCGGTCACGATGCTATAATTATGCCGTGAGCCTCATCCGGAAAATTTTAATTTCAAAACAGTGTACCTGTGAATTGGAAAAGAAAAAGAAAAGCCGGAGATGGAAAATCATTCCCGCGAACGGGAATTTAGGCAACAGTGATTCACTCCTTTTTCTTCTTTATCACGCTGATCTTTCCATTGCGTTCAATGTAGGCCCGCTCGATCTCATCCAATGATTCAATATTGCCTTCAAGGCGGATCTCTTCCATCAGGTCCTTCTCGCTCACACAACAACGCTCCATGTTCCTGCGCTGGAACATTCCGTCTTTATAAATTATCCGCGCATCACCTTTCACCATCACCCCGAACGGGTCCCAGTGATAACTGATCCAGGCGAACAAGCGATGCAAAAATGCGATCACTCCTGCCGCACAGATAGTAGGAATGAACGGGGCGGATCCGTATAATGCAGCACCCAATATAGCACCCAGGAGGATCGCGATCACATTATCGAATGGCGAACGCATCCCGAACGACCTGCGGCCGGAAAAACGGATATAAATAAGCGCGATCACAAAAATGAAACACGCCCTAATGATCATCTGCAGCACACCAATGTCCTTTCCAGCCCCCTCCCCGATCAATTCGCGGAATTCATTCATACCAGCTTCTTTTTAATTCCTGCAAGCGAACGCTTAGGTCCTTTGATCCCTAAAATCTTCAGATCGGCCCCATCCACCTTCTTGTAATACTCAAGGAAGGATACGATCTCCTTGAGCCGGTTCTCATTCATATCGCGGACATCTTTTATGTGACTCGTATCATTGGATTCCACCGGGACAGCGAGGTAACGATCATTCCGCTCTTTCTTTTTCTCTTTTTTTTCTTCAATGCAGATCATCCCGATGATCCTGCACTCTGCCATACAGCCAGGATAGGTCGTATGGCAGAGTGCAGG
>DATDFI010000103.1:0-3799 GCA_036522695.1 Bacteroidia bacterium
ACATCATGTTCTCCTCGCTGCCCCAGTGCCGCGACACCTTCAACACCTTTTCGAATAAGAATGCCGAAATTTTTTCCCTTTGCTTGGGTGATGAAACGATATGCAGTTGCTGAAAATCCTCCGCGCCCTTGTTGGAAGTAAGTGCGAGTACAATGGCCCATTTTCCTTCGTATTCCAGGAAGGGCTTCACTGAATCCTCGCCCATATAAGGAGCCACGGTGATCGCATCGTAATCCATCAGCCCGAAAAAACTGCGCGCGTACATATGCGAAGTGTTGCCGATATCGCCACGTTTTGCATCAGCTATGGTAAAAATGTCGTTATGTTTTTCTTTTAAATAATGCGTGGTGGCTTCCAGCGCCTCCCAGCCGGCAGCACCCATGCTCTCGTAAAATGCAGTGTTAGGTTTGTAGGCAACACAGAGGTCGTGCGTTGCATCAATGATCTGTTTATTGAATTCGAAAATAGGATCGGAAGCTTTTAGAAGGTGACGGGGGATCTTTTGTATGTCAGTATCCAGGCCGATACAAAGAAAAGAGCGTTTACGGAGAATGTTCTGGAAGAGTTCTTGTTTTGTCATAGCTGCGAATTACGAATATATACGGAATCTGCGATTGTGCCGGGAAACAACGGGATGGATCTTAGCAGGACTATATCGCTGCATGAAATATAGATCAAAGCGTTCATCGCACAATATTTGGCTCCGATAACTGTCAAGTGATCACCCCACCTTCCTTCAGCCTTTCCGCATTCTCCGCCACCTGCAGCGAATCAATGAATTCCTGTATGTCGCCATCTACAAAAGCGGTGAGGTTATAACTTGTTAATCCAATACGATGATCGGTCACCCTGTTTTGTGGATAGTTGTACGTACGGATCTTGGCGGAGCGATCACCCGTACTCACCATGGTTTTCCTGCGCTTCGAAATCTCATCAAGGTGTTTGGCCAGCTCCATCTCGTACAGCTTTGTGCGCAGCATTTGCAAGGCCCGTTCGCGGTTGCCATGTTGTGATCGTTCGATCTGGCAGGTCACTACAATGCCGGTGGGTTTGTGCGTGAGCTGCACTTTTGTTTCCACCTTATTCACATTCTGCCCGCCCGCACCACTCGATCGCGCGGTCTGGAATTCGAGGTCGGCAGGACTGATCACCACATCCACCTCATCGGCTTCGGGGAGCACCACAACCGTTGCTGCGGAAGTGTGAACGCGTCCCTGCTGTTCTGTTTCCGGAACACGTTGTACACGATGCACGCCCGATTCGAACTTTAGCGTGCCGTACGCGTTTTCACCGATCACGTTAAAAATAACTTCCTTGTAGCCGCCCATGGTCCCTTCGCTCACATCTGCCACTTCAATTTTAAATCCTTTGCGCTCGCAATAACGCGTGTACATACGGTAAAGGTCGCCTGCAAAGATGCTGGCCTCATCACCACCGGTACCCGCACGAATTTCGACCACCGCATTGCGCACATCCTCCGGGTCCTTGGGGACCATGAGCTGCTTCACTTTCTCTTCGAGCTGCACCTTTTTCACTTCCAGTTCGGCAAGATCGGTGCGCGCCATTTCTTTCATCTCGGGATCTTTCTCGTTCACGATCACATTGCGGTTGAATTCAATATTTCCAACCACATCGCGGTACTGGTGATATAATTCAACTATTTCTCCCAACTCCTTGTATTCGCGGTTCAATTTTTTGAATTCCTTCATGTCCGCGATCACCTTGGGATCGGAAAGTTTTTGTTCCACTTCCTGCCAGCGTCTTTTTATGGCTTCCAGTTTTTCTAACATAGCACAAAGGTAAAAAAAGGTATAATGGTATACAGGTAAGGATGGAAAATGGCTGAAGTGAGCGGTAGAAGAAGCACTTGTAATGCTGCGCTTGACCGGGGGCTTGATAGGCCATACTTCCCCAATCGTAATTCATTAAATAAAAAAAGCCCCGCTTTCCTGCGGAGCTCTTTTCACTGTTTTTTGCCGGCCGCCAATCGCCATTGACCGGTGACCAATGACCGATAGTTACATCGGCTTTTCATCAAAACTCATCATCCATTGCACTCCGAATTTATCGGTACACATCCCAAAGTACGATCCCCAGAATGTTTTTCCCATAGGCATGGTCACTTTTCCGCCAGCGGATATCCCGTTAAAGATACGGTCCGCTTCATCTTTGCTTGGTGCGGTTATGGAAATGGAAAAATTTGAACCTTCCTTTACAGTCCCACCGAATTCTTCGGCTGCATCGCTTCCCATTAAAATGCTCGTTGTGCTGATAGGTAAGGATACATGCAGGATCTTGTTCCCGAGCTCCATGGAAAGTTGTTGTCCCGGTTGTGGTGGCATATCCTTGAAGCGCCCGATATAGCCAAACTCACCGCCAAATACGCTGCGGTAAAAGTTAAAGGCTTCCTCACAGTTTCCATTAAAGGTGAGATAAGGATTAACAGTGGTTGCCCGCCTTGCCGGTGCAGGTTTGCTTTTTGCGGCTGCTTTTTTGGCCGGTGCCTTTTTCTTTGCGGCCGGTTTTTTAGCTGCTTTTTTAGGAGCTGTTTTTTTTGAATTTTTTTTGGCCGGGGCTTTTTTCTTTGCGGCCGGTTTTTTCTTTTTTGCCATTGGGAATATTTTTGTGCCTACTCTGTATCGGTTTTCGGCTTTCCCGTGAAATCTTAAGGGGTATCAAAAATAGTAAAATGCGTTCGACTTTTAGAGTCAAAGGATATTAAGTCCTGGGACCTGTTTTTTACCTGGTTTTTGCCACCCACCCGCAGATGCTTCACCGTTTTCGTTCTTGCTTCAACCGTTCTGCATCACACACGGCAAAGTCAATACACAAATTCCCCGTACTCACTTTTTATCGTCAGTTTTTTTGCGGGCGCTTTTTCAACTTTTCCCACCACGCGCGCATCAATATCAAATGACCGTGAAATGTCAATGATAGGCTGAGCGATCTCCTTCGGCACATACAACTCCATGCGGTGACCCATGTTGAATACTTTGTACATTTCCTTCCAGTCCGTTCCGCTTTGCTCATGGATTAATTTGAAGAGGGGAGGAATGGGAAATAAATTATCTTTTACCACGTGCATATCATTTACAAAGTGCAGCACTTTGGTTTGAGCGCCCCCGCTGCAGTGCACCATGCCGTGAATTTGCGGGCGGTATTTCTCCAATACTTTTTTGATGACAGGAGCGTAGGTCCTTGTCGGGGATAGAACGAGTTTGCCTGCGGAATTAGTTTGTTGTTTGTTGTTGGTAGGTTGTTGCTGGGAGATATTGACCCGATCGGTGAGCTTCATCTTTCCTGCGTAGATCAAATTATCAGGAACTGCGCTATCAAAACTTTCGGGATATTTTTTTGCGAGCCCGTGTTCGAACACATCGTGACGCGCAGAGGTTAAGCCATTGCTGCCCATTCCTCCGTTATATTCCTCCTCGTAAGTAGCCTGCCCGAATGAGGCCAGTCCAACGATCACATCACCGGGCCTTATATTCGCGTTATCGATCACCTCGCTGCGCTTCATCCGGCACACCACCGTTGAGTCGACAATGATCGTGCGCACCAGGTCGCCCACATCGGCCGTTTCACCACCGGTGGAATGGATGCCCATGCCGTAACCGCGCAGCTTTTCCAAAATTTCTTCCGTGCCGTTAATGATCGCGGCTATTACTTCACCGGGAATAACATTCTTATTTCTTCCAATGGTTGAGGATAGCAAAATATTATCCGTGGCCCCCACGCACAGCAGGTCATCAATATTCATCACTATCGCATCCTGCGCAATTCCTTTCCACACGCTCAT
>DATDFI010000104.1:0-3366 GCA_036522695.1 Bacteroidia bacterium
CCCAGGTCATGGTCCCTTTACCATCAGGATGGTTGTTCTTCCATTGGCCTTCATATTTGCCGCCATCGTTCCAGATCATGGTGCCGTTACCCTGGATGATGCCGCCTTTCACATCCCCATAATACTTTTCTCCCGAAGGGAAACGAATGGTGTCGGTTTTGGTTTGTGCCGCAGTCGACAACGCCAGTGCTGATCCGCAGAAAAGGAAAATAAACTTTTTCATCTTAATTTTTTTTGAAAACCTCATCCAAACAATCCATCATCACACGTTGTACGCCATGCAGCTCGTTAGCTGTATGTGCTTCGGAAACAAATCCCACTTCGTAACCCGATGGACCAAGGTACACACCCCTTTCGAGTAATGTACGATGGAATACCCTGAAATATTCCATGCTTGATGATTCGATCTCTTCGGCCGAGTGGATGCTCACCGCATCGGTAAAGGCCGGCCAGAAAATGGAACCGATGGAAAAAGCCTTAAAACTGTAACGGTTGGTTTGAGCATGATCGTTAAGGGCGTTTACGAACGCGGAGGTCTTTTTCTCCAATTCGCTGTAAAAATCTTTTTTCAAACATTCCGTAAGCTGCGCAATGCCCGCTGCCATGGCCACAGGGTTCCCGCTCAGCGTTCCTGCCTGGTAGACATTTCCTTCAGGTGAAATGTTCGACATGATCTCTTCACTCGAAGAATAGGCGCCCACGGGAAGCCCGCCCCCGATTATTTTTCCGTATGTAATAATGTCGGGCCTGATGTTGTAATGGCCTGCCGCACCGGTAAAGCCAATGCGGAACCCGGATATCACTTCGTCAAAAATGAGCAGGGTTTTATTTTCAGTACAAATGTCGCGGAGGAATTGCAAATACTCTTTTCCTTGCAGCAGTAAACCGTTATTGGCAGGAATGGGTTCGATGATCACGCAGGCGATCTCGTTTTTGAATTTGGTGAACGCTTCTTTCACCGCATCCTTATTATTAAGCGGGGCTACGATGGTCTCGTTCACGAATGCTTCGGGTACACCGGCCGATGAAGTGTTGCCGAATGTAACAAGGCCCGAGCCGGCTTTCACCAGCAGTGAGTCGCTGTGGCCGTGATAGCAACCCTCGAACTTCAGAATTTTATTTCGTTTGGTGAAGCCGCGCGCGAGGCGGATCGCACTCATCACTGCTTCGGTGCCTGAACTTACAAAACGCAATTTTTCAATCCGCGGGTTATTGGAGAGGATCAGTTCGGCTAAACGATTTTCCAGTTCGGTAGGTGCTCCGAATGAACTTCCGTTCTCCACCGCAACTTTTATTGCTTCCACCACTTTAGGATGCGCATGACCCAGGATGAGCGGCCCCCAGGAACAGCAAAAATCGATGAACTCGTTCCCGTCCGCATCCCAGATGTGAGAACCTTTGCCGCGCTCGATGAAAAGCGGTGTGCCGCCTACGGAGCGAAAGGCGCGCACGGGAGAGTTCACCCCACCGGGAAAATATTTTTTTGCTTTTTGAAAAAGGGCTTCGGAACGTTCGCGTTTCATCTTCATTAATATTATACGCAAAGATATATCTTTGGCCAGTCAAAACGTTGCTGCGGCAGCATTGAAAATTGTAATTATGGATTTTAAGAATGACCTTGGTTTTGCAAAGGGCCTGGATGCCGCGGATCCTTTGAAAGCGTACCGCAACAAATTTTATTTTCCGCAAATGAATGGCCGCGAGGTGGTTTACTTTACCGGTAATTCACTCGGCCTGCAACCCAAAACAGCGCAGGAATATATTTTGAACGAGCTGGAGGATTGGGCGACCTTTGGTGTGGAAGGGCATTTTCATTCGCGCAAACCCTGGATGCCTTACCACGAAATGTTTGCGGAGCCGGTGAGTAAAATTGTGGGTGCTTTGCCGGCCGAAGTGGTGGTGATGAACCAACTCACCGTGAATCTTCATTTGCTGATGGTGAGTTTTTACAGGCCCGGGGGAAAACGTTACAAAATAATTTGCGAGGAAAAAGCTTTTCCTTCCGATCAGTATGCGCTGGAGTCGCAGGTGAGGTTCCATGGTTTTGATCCTGCTGATGCGATCGTGGAAGTTGCTCCCCGCCCGGGCGAACATTGCATCCGTCATGAAGACATCCTTGCAGCGATAGAAAAAAATAAGAATGAACTGGCGCTGGTGATGATTGGCGGTGTGAATTATTACAGCGGGCAGGTGTTCGATATGGAGAACATTACCGAAGCCGCGCACAGGGCAGGTGCGCTTTGCGGCTTCGACCTTGCACATGCGGCCGGCAATATAAAACTGCACTTGCACGAGTGGAATGTGGATTTTGCCTGCTGGTGCTCCTATAAATATTTGAACTCAGGCCCGGGCAGTGTAGCCGGGGCATTCGTTCACGAAAGACATTTAAAGGAAAAGGACATTCCGCGTTTTGCAGGATGGTGGGGCCACGATAAGAACACGCGCTTTAAAATGGAAAAAGGTTTTGTGCCCATGTTCACGGCCGAGGCCTGGCAACTCAGCAACGCGCCTGTACTTGCCATGGCGGCACACAAGGCTTCCATTGATATTTTCGATGAGGTGGGAATGGATGCGCTCTCCGAAAAAAGTGCAGTGCTCACCACCTATCTCGGGTTCATCATCAGTGATATCAATAAAACGCGGAATAAAGACCAGGCTCTCGAGATCATAACGCCCGCGGACAAAAAACAGCGGGGCTGCCAGCTCAGCATCATTGCGCACGGTATGGGAAAGGCGTTGCATGATAAACTCACGCTCGCGGGAGTGATCGCTGACTGGCGCGAGCCCAACGTGATCCGCTGCGCACCCGTTCCGCTTTACAATTCTTTCGAAGATGTGCACAGGTTCGGGGAGATATTGCGCGCTGCACTCGGATGAAAAAATTCCTGAAATATTTCTTTATAATAGTATTGGCCCTGACGCTGATCTTTTTTTCATTGGGGCTGATCTTTTGCCCGGTGACATATACCAACGAAGTAAAAGTGAAAAGCAGCAATGAACATGCTTTCACGGTTTTTATGGACATGTCGAAGATGCCGAAGTGGATGAACGGTTTTAAAAAAATGGAATTGGTGGATGGATTTCCTTTTATGAAGGGAAGCGTGTACCGGCTCACGCTGGTCCAGAAGGGAAAGGAATACGTGATGACGGAAACACTGACCGGGATCAAGGTCTTCAGGGAATTCGATTTTACCATCGAGAATGATGTGTTGGTGAATGAGGTGCAAATTCTTTTTGCCGAGCAGGACGGACAAACCACCATTACGGTAAAGAATAAGGTAAAAGGGAAAAATATTTTCTGGCGCTCGATGTTCGTAATGTCGAAAGGGTATTTAAAAAATACGCAGCAGGAAATGTACGAGGCAT
>DATDFI010000105.1:0-2338 GCA_036522695.1 Bacteroidia bacterium
ATGAACGATGATACTTTTGAAGAAAAGTTCTCGCTTCGTCTTACCCCGCTCGGCCTTTTCATCCTTATAGGGGCAGTAAGTATATTCATGACCACCCTGGTAATAAGTGTGGTGGCTTTCACGCCTTTGCGCCAGTATATCCCGGGCTATGGCAGTGAGGGGGCCGACCGGGGCAAACTTACCCGCCTCACCCTGCGCACCGATTCGCTGGAGCGATCGCTCAATGATAAGATCTGGTACCTCGACAACCTGAAGCGTGTGATCACGGGCGACATTACAGCCGACTCCTCACTTAACAAGCCCGATCCGAATAAGAACTACCAGGATGTGAAATTCACCAAGTCTATAGAAGATTCTATTTTACGAAGCCAGATCGAATCGCAGGATAAATATTCCATCGCTTTCCAGGATAAAAAGAATTTGAGGAAGGGCATCAGCAGCTTTTTCTTTTTCACGCCTGTAAAAGGATTGGTGACCAATTCATTTAAGGAAAAGGAAGAGCATTTCGGGATCGATATTGCCGCGCCCGAGAATGAGGCCATCAAAGCCACGCTGGATGGCACGGTGATATTCACCGGCTGGAGTGCCGAAACAGGATACGTGATAGAGCTGCAGCACAGCAACAATCTCATTTCGGTTTACAAACACAACTCTGCCATTGTAAAAAAAATGGGGCAGTATGTGAAGGCGGGTGAAGTGATCGGCATCATCGGCAATTCGGGGGAGCACACCACCGGCACACATTTGCATTTTGAGTTGTGGTACAACGGCAATGCCATCGACCCGCAGGATTATATTATCTTCTGATCCGTTACTTTTCTCAAAATTCCCGTTATTCAACCCGTGGATCATCTTTTGCGATCTTTCGTATTCCTTTTCTCTTTCACGGTCTTTCTTCCTTCCGCGAAAGCGCAGCATTTTGTTGACAAAAGAAAAACGTTGAAGGATTCGATTTTCAAAAGAGGGGATGTAGTGAAGATCCCCGTGCTTTATTTTGACCTTGACCGGAACCATGTATTGAATGCGCCCTGGTATAATGGCCTCGACTCGTTAAAGCCTGTGGTGAATTTTTTAAATGCACACCCACACTTTGTGGTGGAGGTATCGGGGCATACCGATACGCGGACCGGTAAAAGTATTTCCATGTTCTTTTCGAGGATCCGCGCCCAATGTATCCGCGATACGCTCGTAAAACTGGGGATCGACTCTCTGCGGCTCACGTTTAAAGGATACGAAGGTAAAAGCCCGCTTATCCCCGATGTGGAAATAAAAAAGCTGAAGACGAAAGAGGAGCAAGAGAGGGCTCATCAAATAAACAGGAGAATAGAATTGAAAATTTTACGAACGGATTACGGGAAAACGAAAACACTGAGCGATTCCATTTTTGAAGTGGATGATATTATTAAGGTTCCTGGAATACGATGGGACCTTGATAACGGGACAAGAATAACTTCCGGGTCGAAGGATTCCATTGATGCGATAGCCGGCTTTCTGAAAAGAAATAAAAACCTGGTGGTGGAGGTGGACCTTCACACGGACTGCAGGGGAAGCGTGGAATACAATTTTTTGCTTTCGGAAGAGCGCGCCAAAGCCATTGCGAAAATGCTGATCCGCAGAGGGGTCGACTCCCTGGGAGTAACGTACAGGGGTTACGGTGAAACGCAACCGCTGGTACTTCAGAAGGGCATTACTCTCCCTTCGGGTAAGATCGTTCATGCGTTCACCGAGTTGAACGAGAATTTCACCAGGCAATTCATCGCTGACAAAAGCGATTTTGAATTTTTGAACGGGCTGAACCGGAGGACGGAGCTGAGGGTGCTGCGTGTTTTAAAATGAGCACTACCGCTTTAATTTCCTGGAAATGTACGCTTCCCTCGGCAACAGGCTGTGCTGTATACGTTTTGCATAGTGAATGCTGTCGAGTATTTCCTTCTGCTTTTCTTCTACAAGATGTTTTTGCTTTTCCACTTCTTCCTTTTGCCACATGATGATGATGTTCGCTTTTTGCTTTTGCCGGTAGCTGTGGTAAATGAAGACCGCCAGCAAAAGCACGAGGACCAAACCACCGCTTATGCTGTAAATGATAATGCGCGTTACGGCATCCCTTTTATCCTGTTCGGCTTGGGCCTGTGATTCTTTTTTATCGAATTCGTACTGCATCTCTGAGCGGGTTTGTTTCTTCGTGTTTTCCTCGTTCGAGATGCTGTCGCGCGCTGCAATGAACTTTTTGTAATGTTCAAGCGCGCCTTTATAATCTCCGCGCGCGGTATCGAGGTCGCTGTAACTTTTTTCAAAATCCCTCGTGCCGTCCAGCACGCCAAGGCTATCGTATAATTGT